>NZ_JACSJK010000004.1:0-302625 GCF_018617035.1 Exiguobacterium sp. s140 | reverse complement strand
GAATTTGATATAGCTCTTAAATTGACGAAGCTTGCGCTTCATTCAAAAATTGTAAAACTTATTTTTGCCTCATCGTTCAGTTTTCAAAGACCAAAAAATAAATGGTCGGGAAGACAGGATTCGAACCTGCGACCCCTTGGTCCCAAACCAAGTGCTCTACCAAGCTGAGCTACTTCCCGTTAAAATGGTGCACCCTGAGAGATTCGAACTCCCGGCCTTTAGATTCGTAGTCTAACGCTCTATCCAGCTGAGCTAAGGGTGCATATGGTGCGGTCGAGAGGACTTGAACCTCCACGGTGTTAACCACCACTAGGCCCTCAACCTAGCGCGTCTACCGATTCCGCCACGACCGCAGCGTATAAAGTTAAAAAAGAAAATGGTGAGTCATGCAGGGCTCGAACCTGCGACCCTCTGATTAAAAGTCAGATGCTCTACCAACTGAGCTAATGACTCAAATAAAAAGCTGGGCTGGAAGGGATCGAACCTTCGCATGTCGGAATCAAAATCCGATGCCTTACCACTTGGCTACAGCCCAACGTAAATGGCGGTCTTGACGGGATTCGAACCCGCGATCTCCTGCGTGACAGGCAGGCATGTTAACCCCTACACCACAAGACCAGATTACGTTTTTATTTGAAATGGTGGAGGATGACGGGATCGAACCGCCGACCCCCTGCTTGTAAGGCAGGTGCTCTCCCAGCTGAGCTAATCCTCCATATATGGTGACCCGTACGGGATTCGAACCCGTGTTACCGCCGTGAAAGGGCGGTGTCTTAACCGCTTGACCAACGGGCCAGTGTATGTGTCTTCTAAGTAATTTAAGTGGCGGAGACGGAGGGATTCGAACCCTCGCACCGGTTTCCCAGCCTACTCCCTTAGCAGGGGAGCCCCTTATAGCCTCTTGGGTACGTCTCCAAAATAAAATGGCTCCGCAAGTAGGATTTGAACCTACGACCTACCGGTTAACAGCCGGTTGCTCTACCACTGAGCTATTGCGGAACGTTGCTTGAAATTATCGAAGTAACGATTTAAATTGTAACCGCAAACCAGAAACCTGTCAATCACTTTCTTAGAAAAACTTTTATTTCGCATGCCGTCTCTCGGCGACTTCTATAAGATAACACGGTGAAAAAAGACCGTCAACACTTTTTCTAAAAAAAATCAGGTAAAATGAAAAACATTTTACCTGATTCGAGTTTCTTCTTATTTAACGTCCGGTGCAAGCATCGTTAAACTGATCCGTCCCCGATTCACATCGACTTGTTCGATCCACACGGTCACGATGTCACCAACCGCCACGACATCCAATGGATGCTTCACATATCGATTCGATAATTTCGAAATGTGGACCAAACCATCTTGCTTCACCCCAATGTCTACGAACGCACCAAAATCAATAACGTTTCTAACGGTTCCTTGGAATTCCATGCCGACTTGAAGGTCTTCGAGACTCATGACGTCCGTGCGTAGTAATGGTTTCTGGATATCTTCTCGTGGGTCACGACCTGGTTTGGCTAATGACTTCAAAATGTCTTCGACTGTCGGAAGTCCCGCTTCTAGTTGTTCACTCAAAGCTTTGGCATCGACTTGTTGCAATCGTTCTCGAAGCGCGGCCGTACCGACCTCTGACTTTGAAGAACCGATCTCTTTTAAAATCGATAACGCAAGTGGATAGCTTTCTGGGTGAATCTCCGTCTGGTCGAGAACGTCTTTCCCGTTCATGATCCGTAAGAATCCAGCCGCCTGTTCAAACGCCTTCGCTCCGAGACGAGGTACTTTCTTAATTTCCTTTCTCGTTTCAAAGCGTCCATTCTCTTCACGATATGCCACAATATTTTTCGCCGTCGTTTTATTGAGTCCTGAGACGTACGTCAATAAAGACTCGGAAGCACGGTTCACATCGATCCCGACCATGTTGACCACGCTCTCGACGACGAACTCTAAGGAGGCTTTCAGTTTATTCTGGCTGACGTCATGCTGATATTGTCCGACACCGACTGATTGCGGGTCGACTTTGACAAGTTCCGCCATCGCATCTTGAATTCGACGTGCAATCGAAACGGCTGACCGTTCCTCAACTTTCAAATCCGGGAATTCACTTCGTGCGACTTCCGATGCCGAGTAGACACTTGCCCCCGCTTCGTTCACAATCGCGTAAGCAATATCACGTTCCGCTTTCTTCAACCAGTCGGCGACGAATTGTTCCGTCTCCCGTGAGGCGGTTCCGTTTCCAACGACGATGACCGAGATTGGATATTTCTTCGCGAGTCTCGTCAGTACTTTTTCAGCACCGGCGATATCGTGTTTCGGTGCAGTCGGATAGAAGACGCCGACTTCTTCGACTTTCCCAATCTCATTGACGACTGCCCATTTACAACCAGTTCGATAAGCCGGGTCGATTCCTAGGACGACGACCTCTCGAAGGGGCGGTTGCATATAGAGTTGTTTCAAGTTTTTTGAGAAGACATCGATCGCCTGCTCTTCTGCCTTTTCTGTCAGCTCCCCACGAATCTCTCGTTCGATGGCGGGGAAGACCGACTTCTTGTACGCCTCCGTCACAGCTACCTCGACAACCTCACGCTTTTCTTTCGGAAGTCGTTCGTATGTACGGAGGGCTTGATCCATGAAGCGCGACTCGTCAAACACCACCTTCACTTGGAGCACGTCCGTGCGTTCCCCACGGTTCAAGGCGAGTACACGGTGCGGGACAATGCCAGCAATCTTCTCTTCATATTCATAATACTGCGCAAAAATCTCTTTTTCGTCTTCCGCTTGTTTTTTCTTCTTCGAGCGCAAGAGTCCTTCTTTTCGTACACGATCGCGAAGCATCTGGCGCAGTTTCGCTTCTTCGCCCCATTCTTCGCCGATGATCGCATGAACGAGCGGCAACGCCTCTTCCACCTTGACGTCTTGAGAAAGTTCTTTTACCTTGTCCGAAGAATAGGGTGATTTGTCCCGGAACCAGTCCGCAAGCCGCTGCAGTCCTTTCTCACGTCCCTGTTCTGCTTTCGTGCGTCGTTTTGGACGATAGGGCAAGTAGATGTCTTCCACTTGTTGAAGGGTTGTCGCCGCCTCTAACGCTTTCGTTAGTTCAGGCGTGTTTTTTTCCAACTCTTCTAATTTAGCCAGGACATCCGCCTTGCGTTTTTGCAGGCTCTCTTCATATTGAAGAGCATCCAAGATTCCTTTAATTTCAACTTCGTCCAAATTCCCCGTCATTTCCTTCCGATAACGGGCCATGAACGGAATCGTTGCCCCTTCAGATGCGAGCTGCTGAACCGTCTCGACTTGGTTCACTTTCAAGTTTAACGCGTTAGCCACTTTCGTAATCACTTGAATCACTTCCTTTTTTGATCTCTTTCAAAGTGTAGCAAACATTCAAACAAAAAAGCGATGACTCGATTAGTCATCGCTTGAGAATACTTCATTGAGTGGGACCTTGATGGCTTCACGCAGCTTTTCGAGTGCTCGCCGTTGCAAACGGGACACATGCATCTGCGAGATTCCAAGAAGTTCTCCTGTCTCTTTTTGACTCATATTCTTATAGTAGGCGCATTCCAAGATGGCGCGTTCACGCTCGTTTAAGACATTGAACGCTTTTTCTAAAATGAGACGCTGATCGACTGATTCGTACCCGCGCTCTTGGCTACCGACCAAGTCGAGTAATGTGACCGTACTACCTTCGTTATCCGCTTCGATTGAACTATCAACCGACAAGGCTTGATAACTTTTGCCCATCTCGAGCGTTTCGAGAATTTCTTCATCGGAAACGCCGAGATGATCGGCAATTTCATCGATTCGTGGCGAACGTTGTAATTCGGTCGTCAACTCCTCGACTGTCTTCTTAATTTTTGGACCGAGTTCTTTGATTCGACGTGGCACGTGGACACTCCACGTCTTGTCGCGAATAAATCGTTTGATTTCGCCGATGATGGTCGGGACAGCAAACGATTCGAAGCTACGACCAAATTCCGGGTCAAATCGACGAAGTGCCGCCAATAACCCAATCATCCCAACTTGTACGAGATCGTCATGAATCGCACGACCACGCGAGAATTTACGCGCGAGTGCTTCAACGAGGTCAGAATAGCGGTTGATGAGGAGCATTTGCACTTCTTCGTTTTGATCGTCTTGTTGATAGCGTTCAATCCACTCTAGTACCTCGTCATCACTGTGATGGCGTTGTTGAGATTTTGCTGGCACTCTGATCCACCTCGTCCCTATTGAGGAGTTTTGTCATCGTCACTTTGACACCGTTGTCTTTATTGATCGAGACATCGTCCATTAATGCTTCGATCAAGAAGAGACCAAGTCCTCCTTCATGGAGCGATTCAATTTCGGTCGTCTCTTCGACCGGAGCGGCTTGACGCTTCACATCATCTGCGAACGTCTTGCCGGAATCCTCAATCGTGATTTCAAGACGATCTGCGTAGACGCCACAAGCGAGTTTGACCTCTCCATCTTGATGATCGTCATAAGCATGTTGGACGGCGTTGCCACATGCTTCCGAGACCGCGATTTTAATATCTTCGATCTCGTCGTACGTATATCCCATACGGTTAGCGATTCCTGAAACGACTAATCGAACCACACCGACATATTCGGGTTTGGCCGGGAACGTCATGACCGTCTGTTCAACATTATTCATTGCGTGCCACCTCTTACGTTCGAATTAATAGAAAGAAGTTTGTGAAGACCCGTCAATTCGAACAGACGATTGACTCGGTCTGTGACTCCGACAAGTGACAACTCTTTTTCGTTGCGCGTGGCAATCTTTAATGCCCCGACGAACACACCAAGACCTGTCGAATCCATATACTCCACTTCGTCTAAATGAACGACCACATCTTGCTCACTGATGGCCGGATGCAATACTTCTTTCAATTTTGGTGCAGTATATGTATCCACTTCTCCGGATACGTAAAGGTGTAATTGTTCTCCAATGACTTGCTCGCGAATCGCTAAATCCATCGTCTATTCCCTCCTAAATGTCCGTACAGAAAAATTGAGTACGATTAACTTAAATTCCCCTCTAACAAAATCTTAAACCACTTTTTTTAAAAAGTTTAAAAAAGACCGATACCTATGTACCAGTCTTATCTATGTAAGGCTAGAGAGGGATCAATCCCATACTGATCTCTAGCGCTCTGTCCACTTTATGCATCGTCTCATCATCGAGATGAGTGACTTTATCCGTCAGACGACGCTTATCAATCGTTCGAATCTGTTCAAGCAAAATCACAGAGTCTCGTTCGAGTCCGTGCTTCTCTTGATATACTTCCACATGAGTCGGCAGTTTTGCTTTTTGAATCTGAGCTGTAATCGCAGCGACAATGACGGTCGGGCTAAAGCGATTGCCGATGTCGTTCTGTACGATGAGAACGGGTCGAACGCCACCTTGCTCTGAGCCGACTACGGGCGACAGATTCGCATAAAACACGTCACCACGCTTTACGATCACGTTGCTCACACCCCACTTACTTGACGTAAGAGAGCGTGTTCGGCTTCGGTTTCAATCATTAGCATCTCTTCTGCCATATTCAAGTTAAACGCGGCCATCTCTTGATAGCCTCTCGCCAATTCTTCACGCAGTGTTTGTTGTCGATCAGCAATTTCTTTAGACAAGTATGTCACTACATCGTTCAAGGACAGTGTTTCACGGTCTTTCATCGAAATCGGACCCCCTTGTTGCGAGAACCGATCTGGGACGGACGCTAGCGCACCCGCAGTTCGCTGCTTCAACATCTTACACCTCCAGAATCGTTTCATGGACTGGCGGAAATTCTCCCGCGTTCTTTATCAATATAACACGCGGGAATGGGAAAATATAGAGAAATCGAGAAAGAATTCAGATAATTTCACACGATTTATGATTCACACATAAAGACGTGGCAATCGGCTCGTGAATTGGCAAACGATCTCATAGTTGATCGTCCCAAGATATGAGGCGAGTTCATCAATGGCGACGTTTCCACCGACAAGGGTCACGTCCGTCCCTACAGGAAACTCCTTTGGAAGTCGGATCATGAAGCGGTCCATACAGACGCGTCCCACGATCGGACAACGAATCCCATTGACCTCCACTTCAAATCCGCTCGCCTTTCGTAACCAGCCGTCCGCATATCCGACCGGAACGGTACCAATCCATTCATCGGCTGACGTTGTATACGTCGCGCCGTAACTGATTGTCTGACCTGCCTCTAGCCGCTTCACCTGCATGAGCTGACTTTTTAGTGTGAAGGCCGGGCGCAGGAACGAATAGAATGTCTCCATCTCACGTGACGGATATAACCCATAGAGCGCGATGCCGACACGAACCAGATTATAAGGAACGTCTTGTCCGGCCATTCGGATGGCCCCGGCCGAGTTCGACGTATGGATATAGCGGAACCGCTCGTGGAGACCATCCATCAAACGTTCGAACCGCTCTTGCTGTGTATAATACAGATTGCTATCGAGCTCATCCGCCGTTGCGAAGTGGGTATAGATTCCTTCCACCACAAACGAATCGGTCGCTTCTTCAAGTAAGGCATCCAACTGTTCACGGGTACGAAGTCCGAGGCGTCCCATCCCGGTATCGACTTTGATATGAACCGTCAACGGCTTTTCTTCTATATATGGAGCTGCCTCTCGTAACCATTCGGCAGAAAATACGGACAACGTGATCCCCTGTTCTGCCGCCACTCCGGCATATTCAGGGAATTGCGCTTCCATGACGAGAATCGGTGCTTCGATTCCCGCATCGCGGAGTTCGAGCGCTTCCTCGAATAACGCGACCCCGAGCATCGTCGCTCCGTTCTCCAGGGCGATCTTCGCCACTTCGATGGCCCCATGTCCGTAGGCATTCGCTTTGACGACCGCCATGAGGTCCTGCGGAATCCGTCTCGTTAATTCTTTTATATTATGGACGATGGCCGCCCGATCAATCTCGATTCGACTAGGACGAAACATGATGTCCCTCCTCTTCTAAGATGACTTGTGCGATGGCGTATGTTTGACTATGGCTGATGCTGACATGGATTTTCCCCGCAAACGGCGCGGTCATGACAGGTCGACCCGTCTCATCCGGTAAAATTTCAATATGACGCCAGGATAACCCGTGTGCGATGCCAGTCCCGATTGCCTTGGCGTAAGCTTCTTTCGCGGCAAAGCGACCCGAGACAAACTCGATTTGACGCGGGAGCGGATACTGTTGAGACAGTTCATATTCCGCATCGGTGAGCAGCCGTTTTAAAAAACGTGGTTGTTTCATCGAGCGAGCCATCCGATCAAGCTCGACGATATCGACTCCGATTCCTACAATCACAGGACACTCGCTCCTTTCCTTTTTTCCCCGTTTCCTTATACAATTGAGGAAAGAGGTGATGTTATGTTTAGTCGTACGGAAAATGTTCAAACGTTTGTACGGGCATATCCACTCGTAACGCTGTTCATTGTAATCCAACTCCTTGTGTTTGTCATCGATTCTTTCGCTCCTGGTTTACGAATCGTGGCGACGGGAGGGTCGTTCCATTTGGCACTCGCGGACGGACAATGGTACCGCTTGGTCACGGCCAACTTCATTCATTTGAGTCTCGGTCACTTGCTGTTCAACTCGTTCGCACTGATCATCTTCGGACCGGCGATGGAACGAATGGTCGGACACGTGAAATTTGCCTTGTTTTATGTATTCGCTGGAGCGCTCGCCAACCTGCTCACGTATTTCACTGTCAGTAACTTGTTTTATCTACAAGCCGGGGCGTCAGGCGCCATCTTGGCCATTCTCGGATTCTACGTATTCATCGGTCGTTTCCGTCGCACGTTGATGTACAGCCAAGATGCCCGCTTGGTCTACATCTTCGTCGCTATCAGTGCCGTTTTCACATTGATTGGTTCGAACGTTTCCCTTTGGGGACATGTGTACGGGTTCTTGGCCGGATTCTTACTTGCCATCCCACTCTCACGTTTCACCGTCCCGTATACGCGCCCGATGCGCTACGGGAAGTATAAGCAACGTTCGTACACGCCCCCTGTCATTCATTCCGGGGACGGAAAGTGGTTTTTCTACATCATCATCGGACTGGCCATCTTCGGATTATTGGCACAGTTCTTATAAAGAAGGTACGAAAAATGGCCAAGCGAAATCGCTTGGCCATTTGATTAGATTTGATTTTTATGACGAGCCTCTTGAAGCGCATCCACTAAGTCTTTCACGTCTTCGACGAGGTTTTGAATCGTATCTTGGTTTTCTTCGTAAAGCGATTTCCATTCCATGACACGGTCTTTCAAGTTGCCTTTCGATGACGCTTGTAGACCGACCGCATGTGCCTCAGTCGACGTATTCGATGATTTCAACTTCGACTTGATGCCTTTCAGTTGTCTCACTTGTTGATCGCGCGTTTCGCTATGGAGAAGTGATGCTGCTGCGCCGATTACCGCACCCGCAGCCATCCCCAACCAGAAATAATTCTTGTTCATAAAAATCCTCCCCTAACATGACGTTATCTTTTATTATAGATTATCTGACTCACTGACGACATAGTGTTTTATGACGGGACCTGCACCGCGCTGTTCGACCGCTCGCTTCAAGCGGTCTTCAAGGATTGCATAGTCCTCTGTATCACGAAAGTGTTTCCCACCAGACGTGAACTGAATAAAGACGACGGCATGATTATCATCCGGGTCGACACCTAATCGGTATGCCGAAAACCCATCATGACTGACACCGAGTGGCGCCTTTTCCGTCAACAAGTGGTGAAACAACAGGGAGCGGGCATTCTCATCTGCCGGAACGTTCGCGTATAAAATGTTCCCTTTTTTCACGAATTCGCCCGACGCCTCTTCAATTTCAAACACTTTACCGCTCTTGAACGGAGACTTCTCTCCTTCTGCGAGCAAAATCGTTTCGTGTCCATTCGCCGCGATGACGCCTGGCTCCTTTCGAAGACGTTCCGCCACGCTGCCTGACGCAAAAGTCATATAGAGCTTAGACAAGTTCCTCACACCCTTTCGCGAGTGTGATGTCTTTCTCCGTAATGCCCCCTTCGTCATGGGTCGAGACGGTCAATGTCACGTTCCGATATTCAATCAAGATGTTCGGATGATGATCGAGCGATTCAGCCAAATCTGCTACAAGATGCACGAACTGAATGGCCTCCGGAAATGTTTCCAGCCGATACGTCTTTTGAATCTCCCCGTTCACTTCTTCCCAACCGTTCAACCGTGACAGTTCCTCTGTCAATTCACTTTGCGATAATACCATCGTCACAATCCCCTTTCCCTATACAGTCTACTGTCTTAATCTACCCAAACCGAAGAAAAATAATCTTCCGTGCATGATGTATAATGAATTAGAATGAGATGGACAGCCATCATTTTCATTACGAGAGAGGAGCATCTCCCATGCGCGCATTGATTGTTATTGATTATACATTTGATTTTATCGCAGACAGTGGTCGTTTGACTTGTGGGAAACCCGGGCAAGAGATTGAAGAACGGATCGTCGAATTGATCGGGACATTCGCAACGGATGACTATGTCGTCATCGCGAACGACGTCCATGATGCAGGTGACACGTTCCACCCTGAAACGACGTTGTTCCCACCGCACAATATCCGCGGGACAGAGGGCCGTGAGTTGTACGGTTCTGTGAAGGAAGCTGCGAAACAGGCAGACCACTGGATTGATAAGACACGTTATAGTGCCTTTGCCGGAACTGACCTTGACCTGCGTCTTCGGGAACGCGGAATCACAGAAGTTCATCTCGTCGGTGTCTGCACGGATATTTGTGTACTCCATACAGCCGTAGATGCCTACAACCTCGGTTATCAAATCGTCGTCCATGCCGATGCCGTTCAAAGCTTCAACCCGGTCGGCCATGAATGGGCGCTCGAACATTTCGTCACAACACTCGGTGCGACAGTCGTCGGAAAGTGACGTAAAACAGAAAGGAAATCATATGTTACATCGTAATTTAGCCCTTCACACAGATCTTTATCTTCCACGTTGGATGTATATTTACTGGAAGCAAGGTCGCCATAATGAAAAGGTCGTCTTCGACCTTTACTATCGCTCGAATCCATTTAGTGGTGGTTATGTCGTCTTCGCCGGACTCGAGAATATCGTTCACTACTTAGAGAACGTCTCCTTTACGGAGGCGGACATCACCTATTTGAAAGAGCAACTCGGATTCGAAGATGAATTCGAAGACGTCTTACGGAACTTTAAGTTCACTGGTTCACTATATAGTGTTCGCGAAGGAGAAGTCATCTTCCCACATGAACAAGTCGTTCGGATTGAATCGACCATCTTTGAAGCGAAACTGTTCCAAACGGCGCTACTCAATATCGCGAACCACGAATCACTCATTGCCACGAAGTATGCACGCATTCGTCAGGCTGCTCCGAACGAGACACTCCTTGAAGGAGGAGCTCGTCGCGCGCAAGGTGTCGATGCGGCTTACTACGGAACACGTGCGGCTTACATCGCTGGTTTTGATGTGACAAGTCTCGTGTCAGCCGGTCGTGACTTTGATGTCCCGACAGGAGGAACGATGGAGCATGCCGACATTCAGTTCCACGATGATGAATTGAGCGCATTCCGTTCGTTCGCTGAGATGTACCCGGACAACACAAGCCTTCTCATCGATACGTATGACACACTCAAATCCGGTCTGCCGAACGCGATTACGGTCGCAAAAGAGCTCGAGGCGAAGGGCCATCGTCTCAAGTCAGTACGACTCGACTCTGGGGACCTCGCCTACTTGTCGAAGCGTGCCCGGAAGGCGTTGAATGAAGCAGGGCTCGACTACGTCAAAATCGTCGTCTCTGGGGATTTGGATGAGTATGTCATCCAGGACTTACGGATGCAAGGCGCAGAGGCCGATACGTTCCTCGTTGGGACACGCGGCATCACGGCTTACGAGCAGCCGGCACTCGGGATGGTCTATAAGCTCGTCGCGCGTGAGGATGAATCTGGTGAATTAAAGCCGGTCATCAAAGTATCTTCTTCCAAGGTGAAGACGACGACTCCTCACAAGAAAGAGTTGTATCGCATCATCGACAACGAAACGAAAAAGTTCAAAGGCGACTATATCGCCCTCGCCGATGAACCGGTCGAATCGTACACCGAGATCGACTTGATTGACGTCCGTGACCCGGCCTTCAAGATCAAGACACGTAACTTCAACGTGAAACGCTTGTTGCAACCAATCTTCCTTGATGGGAAACGCGTATACGACCTTCCAAGCACAAGTGAGATTCGTGCATATCATCACGAGCAGATGAACGGATTGTGGGAAGAGTACAAGCGTCTCCGTTTACCGGAAGTGTATTCGGTGACATTCAGCAAGCCACTATGGGATTTAAAACTCGATATGATTCGCAAAACGCGGGTACCAAAATAAAAAAACGGCTGTGGGTGCATACCCACAGCCGTTTTTTTATACCATCGTCATCTCGCCTGCTTGGCTTTGATCTTCTTTTCTCCGAAAGTAAAGCGCAATCGACAAAGAGAGCAATATCAAGACAAAATAGACGGTCCGTTGCCAAAACGTCGCTTCGGTGTCTCCTTGGAACAACGCAATGATATAATCGCTCCCACTGACTAAAAACAATCCGGCAAGCAAGAGAAAAATCCGATAGCCGGCCCGACTCCGCTCCCGTTTCACTTTGAAGAAAAGGACACCATAATAGACGATTGCGAGAATCGTCACATACCCGATTACGCCAACAACCCAACTCATCTTGATGCCTCCCTCACTCTCTATTTTTCTGTTTCTTCCCCGTTATCTTAACACATTCTATTCCTCAGACTGTGTTAAGATGGTCTAAAGAAAACGCGGAAAGGAACGATCCCATGAAAACGTTTCGCCTCGTCCAAGTCCGACTCGTCCAAGACGAATACGGCAATGAACTGAATTTACCGATCGATTTACTCGATGGGTTAATCATCTCGAAGGAGCACGATTCAGAATGGCTCCTCGAAATGCTCGTGCCGACCGAGTCGGCTGTCACGCTCCATCATTACTTAAACAAACGCATCCTCATCCTCGCTGAAGCCGTCATCACGTCGCCAACGAACGCCCCGGCTGCGCTCGCACTGACGTTCACGAGCGAGAGGGCCTTGAACGACCATCATACGTTCGTCGCTGAAGGACTCATGTTGATGCCGAAACAAGACGCGACGAAGCAAGTACTCGATTCGTTGATCCAAGATGGCGTCGCCACCTCGAATTTAAAGCCCGCCTTCTTCGAGAAAAAAGTCGAAATGCAACAATCGTTCAGTCGCTCCGCTTTCAATCAATTGGTCAAAACCGGGTCATTTGAATAATCGGATGACCTGTTTTTCTTTCCCCAAAACCATTCACCTTTCAAACTAAAAAGACGGAGAAACATCTCCGCCTCACACGTAGATAAAGAATAGGATGATCATCATCGTCATCCCGATCACTTTTAAGAGCGTGCTGCCGAGAAAGGCGAGAACGGTGCCGACGCCGATGCTCCACGCTTCACGTGTCGTCTTCCCAAGTGTCAACTCCGCCAAGAAAGCGAAGATGAACGGGAAAATCAAAACCCCGACGAGCGGGAAAATAAACGGTCCCGCAATCAAACCGATTGTCGCACCCCATTTCGCTCGCTCCGAACCGCCTCGCTTATCCACTGTAGCCCGGGTGACGACATAGTCGACGCCGAACAAGAAGACGAGGAAGACCGATTGCCATACCCAGAATGTCCAGGTCAATGGTTCAAACGAAAAACCGAATCCATAAATCATGTATCCGATGAACAAGAACAAGACACTCGGGATGACTGGATAGATGAGTCCTGCAAAAGCGACCACAAATGATGCGATAATGAATACCCATAGTAAGGTCGTCATGACATTCTCCTCATTTCATAATGGTCGGATCGGTGATATGGTCAGCCACGTTGACCGCCTTCACTTCAAACTGACCTTGTTGATGGGTGATATAGTTCGAGCAGGCGTTTCGCATGGCGTGACGGAACGTATATGCCCCATCGATGGCAGAAAGCGCCGCTTTGATTGCATGAGAATGGCAGACGACAATGATGCGTTTGCCAGAATACGTATCCACCAAATGATTCATTCCTTCTAAGACCCGTGTACGCATCTCGTCTTCCGTTTCGAGACCAGGAATACGCTCCTGGTCATCTGCTTGGACCGCCTCGTAAATCCCTTTCACGGGCTGCCCGGATGCCGCTCCGAATTCACGTTCAATGAAACGCTCATCTAGCAGAATCGCTTTATGTTCGATGCCACAGGCTGTCGCAATGGCTTGTGCGGTGTGAACCGCACGTGACAAGGGACTCGAGACGATGACGTCCCACTTCTCTTGACTCAAAAAAGCTGCACTCTCCTCTGCCTGTTGACGTCCGAGTGCATTCAACGGATTATCTTCACGCCCTTGAATAATTTCTAAACGGTTCCAATCGGTCTGGCCGTGTCTGACTAAACATAACTCTGTCACTACTTCCACTCCTTACTCTTTCAATCATCCCCCATCGTACCATCTTCCCTAAAAATCGCAACGTCATCCGAGGCATTCTTCAATAAAACGATTGATTCTGGCCATGAGTTGCTCTTCTTTGATTGGATTATCCGATTGAAGGAAGCTCGCCAGCGAGTGGGTACCATTCGGAAAGGAGATGAGTTGAACGTTCGCGCCGACGTCACTCGCATGTTCGACGAAGTGAAGCGCTTGGCCGAACGGGACAATCGGATCTTTCTTCCCGTGTAGCAGTAAAATCGGCGGGGCATCGGCATATAGATGGGAGACCGGGGAGCATTTTACCATCAACTCACGCCATTCCTCACGGCTTCCTTCATAGAACTTTAAGTGAGCGAGCCACGTCTGGATAAATTTGAACAATAAAAAGTTTGTCGGTGGATACAAGGCGATGACCCCTTTGATGGTCGGGAGGTCGTCTCCCAAATCGCCCGCAAATTGTCGATGACGATCGAGCGCAGCCGCAAGCATGAGCGCGGCGCCTGCTGAGTCCCCCCAAACGAGTAGTTGACTTGTATCTAGCGTCAAAAGCGATTCATGTTGTTTCAAATAGCACAGGGCATCAGAAACATCAAAAATATTGTCAGGGAAGTACACCCCGTCTTCAAATAGACGGTAATCGATGCTGACGACCGCGATCCCTTTCCCCAAAAAGTGGTCGAGCAACGGATGAAACAGTGTCACCATACTCCGATTCCCTCTGACGAACGCTCCCCCATGAGCATATACCGCCACCGGGAACGGTCCCTCCCCAGGGGGGAGATACAAATCAAATTGGAGCGGACGATCGTGAACAATTTTATACGTGTACGTGTGGCGCCGGCGTGTTGTCGGTTGAATCGGCAACTTGGGTTCTTGCCATCTGACAAGGGACCCGTACTGACTCCACACGCTAGCCCCGGCTGCCGTCGCCGCAGCAATCGCCGCGCCCCCGACAAACCAGGCAGTCTCCTTTCTCATACAATCCACTCCTCGTTCCTTTTTTTAATCATATTCCCGCTTTTTTCAAAAATCTATCCATCAGAAGTCGGACTTGACGTGCTCCAAAGGTCACACTATAATATTACTCGCAGTCATAAAACGTAACAGTTACGATTTAATATTCAGATAACTTGAAAGGTGGAAGATGGAAGATGAAGAAAACTTGGTTAGGCGCAGTCGTAGCCGGTACGCTTTTACTTGGTGCGTGTGGAAATACCGAAGGAGATAACGCATCTGAATCGACAGATGGTCAACTGACCGTCTTCGCTTCAACGTTTGCATTAAAATCATTAGCCGAAGAAATCGGCGGCGACCGCGTCCACGTGGAGATGGTCATTCCACCTGGGGCTGATCCGCATACGTATGAGCCAACTTCAAAGCAAATGACACAAATCGCAGAAGCCGACCTCTTTTTGACGATTGGTCATGACCTTGAACCTTACGTCGAGTCTATGGAGAAGAGTTTAGAGGGTCAGAACGTCGCCTTCGTCAAAACAGCCGAGAACGTGAAGTTACTCGATGCGGCGGATACCGTCCATGTCCATGAAGAAGAAGGACATGCTGAAGACGAAGGGCATTCTGAGGACGAGCATGCTAACGAAGAAGCATCACATTCGGAAGATGAGCATGACCACGGAAAGTATGACCCTCACGTTTGGCTCGATCCAACGAATGCTGTATCGATGGCAGAAGCGGTCGAAGCCGCATTCAGTGAGGAAGCACCCGACTATAAGGATGAGTTCGCAGAACGATTAAGCACCTTCAAAGACGAAGCGAACGCCCTCGATGCGGAATTGAAGGCAGCGGTCGAGAACGGTTCGAAATCCGAGTTACTTGTAACGCATGCCGCATATGGCTATTTGGCTGAACGCTATGGTTTCGATCAGTTGCCGATTGCCGGACTTACACCGTCTGAAGAGCCGTCACAACAAGCTCTCAAACGGATCATCGAGGAAGCCCGTCTCCACGACTTGAACTATATCGCATTCGAAGACACGGTCACACCAAAAGTGGCCGAAGTCGTGAAACAAGAGATCGGCGCAGAGAGCGTGACGATCTATAACTTGGAATCGGTCACGAAAGAACAGATGGACAAGAGCTACTTCGACTTGATGCGTGAAAACGTCAAGGCACTTGAGACAGCGTTGAAATAATCAAAATCCCGAAACGAATCACCTCGTTTCGGGATTTTTTTATACTTCTATTCGTCGGTCTAACATCTTCATCGTGACGAGAAGCAGGAGCAGTAGCGATACGATGACGCTCATCATCCAGAAGTCCCCGTCCATGAAGAATGATCGTGTCCACTCTCCTGTACTCAGTCCTAACCACGCTTGACTGACACCAACGCCAATCAGTGCGATTGCACCAAAACGAACCCATGTCATCTGTGGAACGAATCGTTTGCTGACCACATAACTATTCAATACTAAAAGACCGACATACGCGATAAGAAGGACGTTCCAAACTGTATCGAATAGCACCGGTGCCACCCCTCCCGTCACAGCATACCCCCACGTCATGAAGAATACGATGAATGAGATGAGTGTGATGCGATAAAGCGGCTTGATTTTCGTTTGATACGCAAGAAACGGATTGATGATTATCCCGAGCCAGATGAGTGTGCCGAACACATCCATGAGCAAATCCCCTTTATACCATTTATTAACAGTATACCATGGGAATTCACTTTCATTCATAATAAATCAAGACGAATTCTTCCTGGGACGAAGCGATCTCACAAAACTGTTGCAACCGGGTCCAATCTTCCCAAATGATCTCGAATTCATCTTTTGCAACGAATGCCATGTCTTTCACATCATCTCGCCCGAACGCATGCAACGTATCTTTGACGATATGAAGTAACTGCGGGGTCAAGATACCGACCACGACCGCCTGCGCCTCATTGACAATCAACTCTTCGCCGACGAGCGCCATTTCCATGTTATACGTGTCGGCCCCGTCGATATATACCTCGATTTGACTAAGTACGCGTTGAAACGGTTCCACATTCGGAAGCGTCAGCGTATCGTCCCGATCCCGATATTGCTCATGCATATGAATCAACCAGTCTAAAATCATCTCCGGATCCTGATTAAATGACACCCAAACTTCTGGGGAAACACGTACATAATGCGTCGTCTCCATACATGAACGCCCCCTTTTTATGACATTACCCGTCTTATATATGTAAAAAAACCGCCTACTTGAATTCGTAGACGGTTCCTTATATCAAGAACGACTTGTTCCTGTTTGTTGTTCCTCTGTTTCGCTTTCCCAAGCTTCGATGTATTCACGACCAGGAAGATTTTCAACCGAGTCGACATAGAAAACTGGATCTTCTCCTTCGCGTCGCTGTGCCAAGTAGTCATCGAGAACGGCGCGAGCCACTTTCGCCAAGCGGAAGATGGCATACAAGTTCACGAGTGCCATGAGACCCATGAACACGTCAGCAATCGACCAAACAAGGCCGGCAGAGCGGACCGCACCAAACAAGACCATGCCGACAACACCGATGCGATAGAGCGTGACATAGATTTTCTTATCCGAGATGAACTGGATATTCGTCTCACCGTAGTAATAGTTTCCAAGAATCGAACTGAACGCAAATAGGAAAATTGCAATCGTCAAGAACGATGTAGCGACTGATCCGATTTCTACTGTCAACGCGGCTTGCGTCAATTCGACACCCGCAAACGACTCTGAACCGGCTACGCCTGAAATCAAGATGATCATCGCTGTCGATGTACAAACGAGCAATGTATCGACAAATACGCTAAACGATTGAATCAATCCTTGTTTGACAGGGTGCGATACTTCCGCTGTCGCAGCGGCGTTCGGTGCAGAACCCATACCCGCTTCGTTCGAGAAGAGACCTCGACGAATCCCTTGAAGTACCATGGCGCCAATCGCCCCTCCGAAGAGTTGCTCAATTCCGAGGACTCCTTCTGAGAAGATGAGGCTGAAGACGTCTGGTAGAAGGGAAACGTTCGTCACCATAATCCAAATCGCGAGTAAGATGTAGCCACCTGCCATGACCGGTACGATGATACTCGACAAGAGTGCGATCGATTGGATCCCACCGAAGACGACAATGGCCGTCACAATCGCGAGGACAACCCCAACGACTGTTGTGCTGATGCCGAACTGGTTACTCACAGAGAGTGAGATCGTATTCGACTGTACCGAGTTGAACGCGAATCCGAATGAGAACGTGATTAAAATCGCGAACAAGACACCTAGCCAACGTTGGCCGAGCGCACGCTCCATATAGTAGGCAGGTCCCCCACGCCATGTGCGTCCATCACGAATCTTGTACACTTGTGCCAACGTACTTTCGACGAATGCAGATGCTGCCCCAATCAACGCAATGAGCCACATCCAGAAAACTGCTCCTGGGCCACCTAGCGCAATCGCTGTCGCCACACCGGCAATGTTTCCTGTCCCTACACGAGCTGCCGTTCCGATTGCGAAAGCTTGGAACGAAGACACTTGGCCTTTTTCACGTGCTGTGCCCTCTTTGAACAAGAGGCGGAACATTTCAGGAATCATGCGGAACTGAACGAAGCCCATACGAACTGTAAAATAAAGACCTAAAGCAACAAGTACAACGATGAGCACTTGCGACCACAACAAATCGTTTGCTTGCGAAACGAGTTTCTCTACCAATTTCTCCATACTAATCCTCCATCATTCTAAAAATCTCAACAGAAAAAGTCATGTCAACTTTTTTAACATGACTAGAATTATAGGTAAATTATACGAAAATTGCAATATTAATTCGTTTTTTCAATATCATCTCGACTCTTTCTAAAAGCAAAAAAACGAGCCGGAGAGCGCATCGCAATCCGACTCGTTTTCTATTCCGTTTAGATAAAGAGGTTTAAGTTACCGCCTTCTGCTGCGCCGAGATACGCCGCCACACCACCAAGGTCGACCCCATCAATCAACTCTTCTTCTTTGATCCCCATGACGTCCATTGACATCGTGCAAGCTACCATTTTTACGCCTGCCTCTTGCGCCGACTTGATCATTTCTTCGACAGAAGGAACATTCTTGTCGCTCATGACTTTTTTCATCATTTTTTGACCGACACCACCAAAGTTCATATTCGAAAGTGGAAGTTCGCCGGCATGTCCTGGCATCATCATGCCGAACATTTTCTCAAGACCTTGCTTTTTCACTTCCGGTGCGTCCGGTTTGCGGATGACGTTGAGTCCCCAGAATGTGAAGAACATCGTCACGTCTTTCCCCATCGCGGCAGCACCTTGCGCAATGATGAGGGATGCGAGTGCGCGGTCGAGGTCTCCGCTGAAGACGACCATTGATGCACCATCTCCTGCTGGCGCGCCCGCTTGTGGTACAGCCGGACCTTGTCCTTTTTGAAGGATGGCTTCAACGCGTCCGTTCACGAATTGTTTCGAGACGAGTTTGTTTCCTGTCTTCTTCGCCCATGCTTCGATGTCTGCGAAGAATCCTGGGTCACTCGCGAGCACGCGGAGCGTTTCGCCTTCTCCGAGTTCTGCGACTTTCTTATTCACTTCTAAAATAGGTCCCGGGCATTGTAGACCACACGTGTCTAACACGACCGCTTCCCCGATTGGTGCATTTGTCATTTGTGTTGGCTCCTCTTCTACAACGGTAGCCGCTGTTTCATTTGATGTGTTCGCTTCTTCAAGCGCCTCGAAATCACGATTGATTTGCGACCACGTCTTGTAGCCACCGCTCAAGTTTTTCACCTTGAAGCCGTTTTGACGTAAGATGCGTGATGCGAGATAGCCACGAAGACCGACTTGGCACGTCACGTAAATCGTTTCATTCCGGTCGTAGTTGTCCAAGTTTTCTCGTAATGAGTTGAGTGGTACATTGATCGACCCTGGAATCTTTCCGAGTTCATGCTCGGATTCATCTCGAACGTCTAATAACGTCGCTCCATTTTCCACGAGCTCATCGATTTCATCCCAATGCACGACTTCATTGTCACCGAGGACGACGTTCGACGCGACGTACCCGATCATATTGACCGGATCTTTCGCCGAGCTGAACGGTGGTGCGTAACTGAGCTCAAGGTCAGGTAGATCGAGGACCGTCAAACCGCCCTTCATCGCCGTCGCAATGACGTCGATGCGTTTGTCGACTCCATTGATCCCAACGCCTTGCGCACCATAGATCTCACCCGTTGTCGGGTGGAACAAGAGTTTGAGTGACACCGGCGTCGATCCTGGATAATAGCCGGCATGTGAACCGGGGTGCACGTGGACGGTTTCATACGTCTTACCAGCCGCTTTCAACCGTTTCTCATTCCAGCCTGTCGATGCGACCGTCATATCAAATACTTTGGCGATTCCCGTTCCCATCGTTCCATTGTATTTCACGTCACGGCCGTTAATGATATCGGCAACGAGACGGCCTTGACGGTTCGCTGGCCATGCGAGCGGCACGACAGTTGGTTCTTTGAAGACGTAGTCGAGTACTTCGACCGCATCCCCGATCGCGTAAATATTCGGGTCTGATGTGAGCATCTTTTCATTAACGCGAATGGCACCGCGCGTACCTGTTTCAAGGCCTGCTTCACGCGCAATCGTCGATTCCGGTGTAACCCCAATCGACATGATGACCATATCTGTATCGATGACACGACCGCTCGTCAAATGCACCTTTTTCCCTTTTTCAGAGAATGAAGAAACACCATCAGACAATTGAAGCTCGACGCCGTGAAGACGTAAGTGTTCATGGATCGGCGCCACCATCTCACGATCGAGTGGTGTCATGACTTGGTCTGCCATCTCGACGAGCGTCACATCAACGCCACGCTCACGTAAGTTTTCTGCCATCTCGATCCCGATGAAACCTCCACCGATTACAGTCGCATGCTTTGGTGCCTTGTCATCGACGTAGCCACGGATTTTATCTGTATCCGGAATGTTGCGAAGTGTGAAGATATCTTCTGCCTCGTCGATTCCAGGGATGTTTGGACGAATCGGTTTTGCTCCCGGTGACAAGATGAGGACGTCGTATGACTCGTCATACGTTTCGCCTGTTTGGACGTGTTTCACCGTCACCGTTTTCTCGTCACGGTTGATTTTGACGACTTCCGTCAAATTGCGGATATCGAGTTGGAAACGCTTGTTCATCCCTTCAACGGTTTGAACGAGGAGTTTTTGACGGTCTTGGATAACGTCCCCGATATAATATGGAAGACCACAGTTCGCGAACGAGATGTACTCTACACGGTCGAACATGACGATGTGATTCTCTTCATTCAAACGACGGAGTCGTGCAGCTGCAGATGCACCACCTGCCACCCCACCGACGATTACGATTTTTTTACTCATTGTCCATTTCCTCCTCTGACGACTTCTCCTGGCCAACTCATCAAGCCATCTTCTATATTGACCACTTTATAGCCTTTCGCCTCCATTTGCCAAGTCGCTTGCGTGCTGCGTGCACCTGAGCGGCAAAGAACGACATATTCTTCAGCTGGATCGAGTGTGTCGATCCACTCTGTCATTTCAGATAATGGATAGTTTTTCGCGCCTTCGATATGTGCTTCTTGAAACTCGTCACGTTCTCGGACGTCGACGATATTTACAGGCACTTCAAAGTCCATTTGACGTTTTAAAGCGGATGCTTTCATCGTTGATCTACCTTTCTTTTTTCAATTCAATTTATACCATTCGGCTTGGTTGCTGGCGTTCAACAAGTTTGTGATTTGTTGAACATTTCGCTCCCGCGTCATTAATATACCCCCTTAGGTATTTAATTGCAAGAAATAAGTTTGACGAAATGTCGAATTTTTCAACATCATCCATTTGGATAGTTGATGCTCGACACATACTCCCCCATGTATTAAGATGAGCCTACACAATAAATAGTTGGGTAACTGAACAATTTTTCCTATAGAGGTGAATGATATGGAACCGTATGTATACGATGCAAAAGTATTGAATCGCATGAAACGAGTGGAAGGACAAATTCGTGCCATCATCCGGATGATGGAGGAAGGAAAAGAATGTCGCGATGTCGTGACGCAATTAAGTGCCGCACGTTCCGCACTCGATCGCGCTTCGACTATCATTGTGGCTAAGAACTTGGAACAATGTATCATCACCGCTCAAGCAGATGGCGAAGATACGTCCGAAACGGTGGAAGAAGCCATTAAAATGTTGATGAAACGCTAGTTCCCCTTGCTTTCCCTGTCCAAATGGGAGAAAGTTAGAGTAACGACTTACTAAGGGGGATTTCCTTGTGAACTTCGAAGAAAAAGTAGAATCATTTAGAGCGCTCGCCGCTGAACGTAACATGACGTTCAAAGAGAGCGACACTGAAACGCACGTCACGTTCTTGACGCGTGAAACAACAAAATCCGGGGCTCAGCCCGTTATGATTATCGCTTTTAACAAAAAGACGACAGATGCTGAGTTGTACGCTGCTACCGTCACGCACGTCCCAGATTACGTAGAAGATTTACCGATTCTTAATGCCTTGAACGAGTTCAACCAGGAGTTCAAATACTTCCGTTGTGTACTCGACAGCGATCGCGATGTCACACTCGCCTCGACACTCGACCTCGACCTCGGTTTCTCACCAGAGATCATCTTGCAACATTCATTCATGATGTTCCAAGCGGCCGACGAAGTGAACGAGTACATGCAGAAGTTGTATACGCAAGTCCAATAACAAACAGCCGCCCCGGACGAATCCAGGGCGGCTGTTTTTGAATCATTCTTTCGAGCGGACTCGTATAAGGAGAAAAAGGAGGAATTGCTGATGATGACACGTTACACCCATTACCTCGAAGCACTCGAAGGAATCAGGGGGGCGACAAAATGGTTCACTGACGATTTCCGACGTTTGATGGCAATCAACTACGCCATGCACGATGCCCCGTTCGATTCGAAACGGTTCGAACACGCTCAAGCGGTTCTGAAACAAAAGACCGGCATGTTCTCAAAATTTCGCGGCAGCAATAATTTCGTCTGGCTGTCGTTTCTCGACGCCAAGTATGAAGACATCGAACCGGCCATCGACGAGGTACTCCGGCTCGACACGTTGCTCGACCGAAAGCACTTCCGCTTCAGTATGTTACGGCCCTTTATCGCGAGCCAACTGATTAACGTTGATGAGCCCGAACGCCGACTCGACGAGGCGAGCGCACTCTATCAGACGTTCAAACGAAATCATCCTTGGCTGACGAGTGAAGAAGACCTGTTGTCCGCCCTCGTTCTCGTTCAAGCGTTCGATGACCACGATGCGTTGAGTCAACGGATTGAGACGTATTATGAAGCGTTGAAAGCACAGCTCCCCCGCTCGAACGAACTCCAACTCGTCTCGCACTTATTCGCCTTTAGTGAGTTATCACCAGATGAGGTCGTCACCCGCTTCTTGGATTGGCACAACTGGCTAAAAAAACAATCCATCGCCGTCAAAAATGAACATCTGCCACCGCTCGCCCTGTTGGCCATCGTCGCGGTCCCGAACGACAATGACGAACGCGACCTGATTGACATCACGAACGCGGAGAAGGAAAAACATCGCTGGTTCCACACACACGCGTTGACCGTCGCCTTGCAACTCGTCGCGGCAAACAACATCAAGGAAGACGCGAGCGATTTACTGTTGCACGGCACGTTCGCGCATTTGCTCGCCATGCAACAAGCTGCGACGGCTGCCGCAACCGTGGCCATCATCTCGAGCACCGCTTCAAGCGACTAAAAAAAGAAGGGTTCCCCCTTCTTAAGAAAATAAATACCAGCTGAGACACCCGAGCACGAACACCGAATTGGCAATTTCGACGATCCCGATCTTCATGATAGGGATCTTTTTACCGTAGAAGACAACCGCTCGGATTAGGCTTGGTGCGTAAGCGAGCGCGAGTAACGGATACCCAAGGACGATGAAAACGGCGACGAGCAAGCCGTGATATCCCCAAGACAGATTGCGATACGACACACTCTTCTTCTCTCGAATCATCGTCTTGACGAAAAAGATACTCCCGAGGAAATAGAGGTACGGCAAGACGAATACCCACACCATCGTCGCGTCGAGCGTACGCGCGCCTAGGTAATAGCTCGCCATCCCACCGATGCAAAACGAGGTGACGGCGCTGACGTCATTCCAGACGTTGCGCTCGTCCTTGATTTTGGCGAAATAGGCGTTCACCAAACCAAACGGAATCATCGCGAGGACGAACCAGACGAGACGCCATTCGGACAGAAACACCGGGATGGCGGCGACGGTGGCAATCGTCAAATACGTGATGACCGTGCGCAACATCTGCTGCGATTTTTTCCGTTGCTTGATGAATTGGAACAAGAAAAATGTGCCCATATAGACGAACAGCCAGGCGATGGCGAACGGGATGTGCGCGAGTGTCCAGCCGCCGACAATGCCGCCGAGTAAGAACGGTAAGATGAGCATCGACCAAGCGCCGTGTTGTTTTGGAATCATCCATTTCATGTGACTCCCTCCTTCTACGTTCAGTGTAGAAGAAAGACGGCTATAAAACTGTGATAAATTTTACAAAACAAAAAACGATCTCAGGCGAGATCGTTTTTTGGTGAAAGTTTGGGTTTGATGACCGCCGGCTTGGTATGTTCAACCACGTCGTCCGCCAACATCTTCGTGACGACCCGACCTGCGATCGAGACCGCGACGAGCGTATACAGTGCATTCGACAATGGTAAATAGATGAGCGAGATCGCCAAGACGATGACATCAAACGTGATGAGAATCGTACCGACCGACACGCCTGTCCATTTCGATAGACCTAAGGCGAATAAATCATCGCCTCCGGTCGTCCCGCCTGACTTCAAGACAAGACCGAGACCATATCCGGTCACAATCCCACTCGCGATGGCAGCGAACAACGTCGCTGGCCATACTTGAATCTCAAACGTGAGCAAGTCGAGACGGTCCCACATCGCATAACTAAGCGACAAGGACGAAGCGGCTAGTACCGCTTGCCCGACAAAACGCCATCCTTTCCACCATACAGCGACGATAAAAAATGGGATGTCGAGCACGATCATCGAAATCGCCGGGTCGATATCAAATAAATAACGACCGAGTAGCGATAAACCGACGAACCCGCCTTCCGCCAAACCAAACTGTTCATTCAAATAATAATAACCGAACGCCATGATCAGCGTTCCGAGCACTATGGTAGCAACTCGTTTCATTCCGATTGTCCTCCCCGTTCTTGACGGAGAGGAGGATCCTCAGTCGTAGCTGCGGTTCCATCTGTTCCATCTCCGATCTTCCGTTTGTTGATTGATACACGTGTAAGCGATCAGTCAACGCTAGAAGTCCGGAAGTTGGAACAGAGGCCATGTCCTCTCGGTATCCATAAAGACCTTCCTTTCTCAAATTGCGCGTAATCTTGTACGTAGTTTACCACACATTTTGATTCAGTTCACGAATTTTACCTTTAGTGCATGTTACGTTTCGGTAAATCTTTCTTTCCGAACCACCACCAGTTCCAATCCCCGAACAGTTTCATGAGAGACGGAACGAGCAGGATCCGGATGATGGTCGCATCAATGAAGATGGCGAGCGCAATCCCCACGCCGAGCTGTTTGATCGGGCTCACACCCGTGAAGGCGAACGCACCCGTCACGACGATCATAATGATGGCGGCTGAAGTGATGATTTTACTCGTCTTCGCAAGCCCCATCTCCGTCGCATAGTCATTGTCGCCTGTCTCGCGGTAATATTCCTCGATTCGCGAAACAAGAAATACCTCATAGTCCATCGACAATCCAAAGACGAGTGAGAAGATGAACACCGGTGTCAAAATACTGATTGTTTCTGCATCGTACACATAACCTGATTCAAAAATGATGACGAGTAAACCGAACGTCGCCCCAAGACCAAGCACGTTCATGAGAATCGCCTTGATTGGAATCAAGATGGATCGGAACGCCCACATGAGGATGAAGAAGGTTGCCAAGATGACGGTGATGACCGCATAGGGAATGCTGTCATAAATCTCATCATAAATCTCTTCATTGAAGGCTGCCGGTCCGCCGACTTCAAACCCTTTGTCTCGCCAATCGCGTACGAATGCTTGCGCTTCTTTATCGCTCGGAGGTACGTCGAAGCTGACATTCACGAGCGCCAAATCTGTATTCCCATCAAGGGTCACAAGTCGCTCAAGCGGGGCGAGTTGTTCGGGCGCCGCTTCGACGAGTTGCGTAAACGTCTCAGGGGTCAATCCGGATGTCGTTAAGAAAGTCGAGACGTTATCGACAATATCGACCTCGTTTAACTCATCTGTGAGACTCGTCAATTCCTCTAAAATCATCGGATCGGTCAAATCGTTCGCTTCGAATAAAAGGACCGCATCGGTCGAGTTATCCCCAAACACATCGTCCCACCGTTCGAGCGCCGCTCGTGATTCATAGGAAGTCGGGAGCGCATCGGCGTCCGGAATGTTCAACTCTAGGTCGCGCACGAACCAAAGACTCGGGAGTAGAATCAACAAAGCAATGAGCGTCATCGTCACCGGACGTCTCATCACGAAGCGAGCAAGCTTTTGCCAGCGCTTTTCAGATTTCGTCTCATCTGTCTTGATGATTCGTCCTTTATTTAAGGCGTCACCGACTAAGTAAAGTGATGATGGCAACAGAGTCAGTGCAGATAGCACGGCCCCCGCGACGGCAATGAGCGCACCGAGCGCGACCGCTTGGAAGACATCCACCTGAATAAAGAGTAGACCGGCCAACCCGACAAAGACACATAGACCTGAAAAGAGAATCGAGCGTCCCGCCGTCGCTACCGTCCGGACAATCGCCTCTTCTCTCGATTGCCCGCGCATCAACTCTTCACGGTAACGGTTGACGAGTAACAGTGAAAAATCAATCCCAAGCGCAATCGCAATCATGGCGACGGCATTGAGAACAAAGATAGATAATTCCATGTTTTGTGCAAAAAAGAATAGAGATCCCGCTGCGACAATAAAGGTAATCAACCCGACAAGTAACGGCATGAGCGCGGCGAGCGGTGTGCCGAAAACAAGCAACAACACGAGAAGCGCGACCGGAATCCCAATCAACTCCGCTCGAATCAAGTCATTTTTCGAAGCTTCGTTTAAGTCATCCGCAAAGACCGGTTCTCCCGTCAAGCGGACTTCGGTATCCGTATCAACGATGAGCGCGTCTCGGACGGCATCGATTGAGGATTCCGCCGCATCATAATCTTCGAATTCCAGCACGAAATAGGACACATCCCCTGAACGCGCGTCCGGATTCTCCGCCGGGGTAATCACGCCGTCAATTGAAGGAGTCGCATCAAAGCGGTCTTGTTGTTCGTCCATGACCGCCTCCAGATTTCCTCCTTCAAATAAGACGATCATTGAAGCACCTGCTCGATCAAATCGTTCATTTAACGTATCTTCTACCTGTTGGAAACGTCCGTCTTGAATGGCAAATCCGTTTCCTCTCAACTCACCCGGGAGCTGTAGCCCGAAATAAACTGAACCCGCGAGTAAAATCGCCCATATGAGTAATACACCATACCGAAAACGAACCAACTGCCTACCTAACCATTCCATTGATGTCACTCCTCCCTGTCTATCCATCTACTTCCCGTTTCTCGATTCATTCATCATCACTTCACAAAAAATTCCTGAACCTAGGTTCGGTTCAGGACTCTTGTCGTTCAAAGACTTGAAGCCAGCTATGACAAAATCGAGGTGGTGCGGACAAGACGACGAGTCGATCCCCTCGTTCATCTAACAGCATTACCTTCAATAATTGGTTGTCTGCACACACGCTTGAGCAAAATAATTCTTCCTCTCGATGAAACAGTTGGAACGACTCTGTCGATGTGATCGCCGTCGTTTCTCCCACTTGATCGAGAATGACCGTGTCGCGGTTTCCTTCGTATGGAATGCGCCAGGTTTCTTTCGTCTTCACATTTTCAACTAAAAAATGATGAGTTCGTTCATCGAACAATGTCACACACGTTTCAGGTGTGAATCGTTCAAAATCATACGTCCCTTGATACGCTAGCTCGATGATGTTCCCAAAGACAGGGACTTCTTCATAGCGGCTATATCGAAACGTATGATCATGGAGGTTCAAGGCTACGACATCCGATTCGGCTGAATATAAGAAGATGTCATCGCCTTGCCAATAGTGCAAATTGCTAAACCAGTCTCCGTTGAATCGTTGAGGGATCGCATGCGTCTCCATCTGTCCTCGTTGTAAATCAATGACTCCGTAAAGTCCTTTTTCCTGGAACCATGCCACGGCACGTCTTGCATTCGGCTCCACATATAGGGCGCACGGTGTCCATTTCCAGTCGATCTCCCAGCGAATTTGAGACGACTCGTCAAAGAACATAAATCCGGTTTGCGCCAAGTACAACATCCAACCTTCACCTACACGTTCTAACCATTCGATCGTTTGATGAAATTGAAAGTCTGCTGTTTGTTCGTACATTTGATCACTTCCTAATTTCAGCTTAGCAACCACCGAAGCGAAATTCGATTTTGAATGTGTTCATTCAACACATTTTCGATTTTCCTGTATACTGAGGGTAAAGACATATCGTTTAGAAAGGAGACCTTCCATGCGTCCATTACAACTATCACCAGAGACCGCAGTTGAACTCGCAAAAAAATTAAACGTCCCCCTCGAGGAACTGATGCATATGCCAAAACACATCCTCGTTCAAAAAATGATGCAACTCGAGGCATCTCAAACAGAGGAAGAGACACCAAAGGAGACGGATTAACGTCTCCTTTTTGGTTACTGCTCTTTGCGTTTGCGCTTTCTCGATACATACCAGAGACCACCGATTACGGCGAGTGCTGCACCACCGGCCACAGCGTACTTGCTGTAATCTGGGCGACGTTCGGTTACGACTAGTGTAGAGAGTGGAGCGACCGTCATATGACGGTCCTCGACTTGACGTGGTGCCGTCAGATTAACGGTATGGTCCTCCACGTTTACCTCGAACTTGCCAGATGGAAGTTTGACCTCAACCGCCTCCTCGAGTGCGTTGTGGTAGACGATATGTCGTTCTACATATCCTTCCACATGACGGCTCAATTCAAAGGCAATCACACCCTCTGCTTCATCAAAGAAACGCAAGTGTTTGCGAATCTGTTCCGTGTTTTCGAGTCGGAAGAGCGGATACTGCTTACGCAGACGCAAGAGACCTTTCACATATTCCACACTTGGCGCTTCTTGCTCCGCCCGGTTCCAGTCCACACGGTTGACGACTTCGCCTGAATTGAAGCTGTTCTCATCCCCGTCTTTTGTCCGGAAGAACTCCTGTCCACTGTGAAGGAATGGAATCCCTTGACTCAGGAGCACAATCGATGTCGCCAAACGGTGGCGACGGCGACGTGTCGTCTCATCATCTTCCGGATTCGTCACGGACAACTTGTCCCAAAGCGTCAAATTATCATGACATTCCACATAGTTGACGACCTGGTTCGGCTCATCAGCGAAACTTTGGCTCGTGATGCCACCAGCAATCCCACGTTTCACGTCTGCTGTCATGTCCGTGTTGCCGCTCACCCAGCCCGGTAAGTCTTCGATAAAGACGTCTCCGCGGACACCGTCTCGAATCCCATCATTGAATTGGGCGATGCGTGGCATCTTATGCGCATTATGTTGATTCGCTTTTTCACGAACCGGGAGCGGCGTATCCAAGTCCCAGCCTTCCCCGATGACAAGAATCGATGGGTCGACTCGATCGAGCGCTTTCCGAATCTGATTCATCGTTTTGACGTCATGGAGTCCCATCAAATCAAAACGGAACCCGTCAATCATGAATTCTTTCGCCCAGTACGTGACACACTCGACCATGAGCTTACGCATCATCGTACGCTCAGAGGCCGTGTCATTCCCACATGCCGAACCATCCGCGAGTGTCCCGTCTTCATTTAAGCGATAGTAATAATCCGGGACGAATTGACCGAGCGGTGTCGTCAACGCATCGTACGTATGATTGAAGACGACGTCCATGATGACCCGGATGCCCCGATCGTGGAGCGCTTGAATCATTGCCTTCAATTCGACAATTCGCGACGCCGGATCATCTGCCGACGAGGCGTAAGAACCTTCAACCGCAAAGTAATGAACCGGATCGTAGCCCCAGTTATAGTTGTCTTCCCCTTCACGTGACTCATTCACCGAGCCGTAGTCAAAGAACGGCATCAATTGAAGATGTGTGATTCCGAGCGAGGTGATGTAATCGAGTCCTGTCGGGTAACCGCTCGTGGTCGTCGTACCCGTCTCGGTCATCCCTAAGAACTTCCCACGGTGCGTCGCCCCACTCTCTGGGTGACTCGTCAAATCGCGGACGTGCGCCTCATAGATGACCGCCTCTTGTGAAGAATTGAATAGCGGACGTTCTTTGATCCAATGGTCCGGGTTCAAGGATGCCGGGTCAAGTAGACATCCACGCTTCCCATTCACTCCGACGACTTTCGCATACGGATCGAGCGACTCCACTTTCTTCCCATCAATCAGCGCTTCAAATACATAAAATTGACCTTCGAATAAGGCACGGTCGAGTTCGATCACCCACGTCCCCTTCTCAGCCGGCTCGAGCTCGAGTCGTTCAAACTTACGGGCACGGGCTGTTCGATATAACTTGACCGACATCTGTTCCGCTACCGGAGACCAAACTCGTAGTCGAATCTGTTCCCCTTTGAACGTCACCCCTAGGTCTTTCCCGTGATAGGCAACGTGATCTAAGTCTGCATGTGTGTGTTGATCCATTGTACGTTCCATCTCTTCACTCCTTCACTGCTTCAAATCTGCTATCATTATAACAAAACCACACAAAGGATGGATGAAACATGGCAAAAGACAATTCTTTCGATATCGTGTCAGAAATGAATCTTGAAGAAGTGAAGAACGCAATCCAAATCGCAGAAAAGGAAATTTTGAACCGTTACGACTTCAAAGGCTCAAAGAGTGAGATGTCGCTCGACAATGGCGACCTCGTCCTCATCTCGGATGACGACTACAAACTCGAGCAATTAAAAGACGTCTTGATCACGAAATTGATCAAACGCGGTGTCCCGACGAAAAACCTCGACTATCAAAAAGTAGAGAACGCACTCGGCGGCACGGTTCGCCAACGTGTGAAATTGAAAAGCGGCATCGACAAAGACGACGCGAAGAAAATCAACAACGCCATCAAGGAATCAAAACTAAAAGTCAAATCGCAAATCCAGGACGACCAAATTCGCGTGACAGGTAAGTCGCGTGACGATCTTCAAGCCGTCATGCAACTCGTACGTGAACTCGAGTTGTCCGTCGATGCCCAATTTACGAACTTCCGATGAAACTCGCCATCATCAGTGACCCACACGGTTCGTTTGATGATTTGAAGGCCGTTCTCGATGATGTCCGGCGAGAAACCGAGCACATTCTCTGTCTCGGGGATCTATATGAATGCCACATCGGGAAAAAACGACGTCACGAACGCTTTCATCATGTGGAAGACGTCGTGACGTATGATCCGAATTACGAAGCGCTACTCACATTTCCGAGTCTACGTGGTAATCAGGAAGAGCGAATCGACGAGGTGCTCGTCATCGACCATCCCGTGAAAACACGGATTTCCTTATTGCCGGAACAGACGACTCTCGAGGAAGCCCGCTTTTTACATGGGCATCAAGTCAAATGGAACGAAGACTGGGAACCGGTTGTCGAGAAAGGGAAATATCCACTCGTCTTCATCGGACATAGTCACATCCCCGGGATTTACCGAAAAGGAAAATCCTTGCCGTGGGAAATCGGGACACCGTTCCATTTGAAGAAAAAACGATATGTCATCAACGTCGGTGCTGTCATATTCGATCGGGAATGGTGTCTCTATGATACGGAAGCCCGGACGGTGACGCGGATGAAAGCGTGAATACAAAAAGGACCTCAATTTTTGAGGTCCAGGCTGTTGATGAACCAGATTGCATCTTGCAATCTGGTCCATCTTTTTTTGTGGGTTTCGATTTCTTGGGGCGTTCTGCCCCAAGAAATTGAAGACGTATTATGAGACGGTCCTTTCCAATCAACAGGTTAGGCAACTTTTTATGCTTTGTACAGTGACTGAAGCCAGATTGGCGCGTTGAACCTTCTCGATTCCGTCTGGTTCGCTTCATGTCGTTTTCAGGATTGAAGCGTTACATGTCGGATTCCTTCTTTTGATGATTTTTTCGGCCATCGAGGCCTTAGAAAAAGACAAACGGCCGTCAGATGACGACCGTTTGCGTTGCTCGCCCGACGGCGTCCCGACTCCGACAGGAAAGCGTGGGCGCCGGAAAGGCGAGCGATATAATTTATGTTAGTCAACAAGCTGGGCCTCAATTTTCTTTGAGGTCCTTTCGTCTGTCTTACATTTCTTCCGGAGCTTCGACACCGAGTAAGCGGAGTCCTTCCGTCAATACGAGCGTCACTGCCTTCACGAGTGCGAGACGCGATTGTTTGCCTGCATCTTCTTCTAAGACACGAACATGACCGTAATACTTGTTGAACGCTTGCGCGAGGTCAAGTACGTAGCGGCTGATGATGGATGGTTCGCGGCGTTCATGTGCACGCGTGATGACGTGCGGGAACGCGTTGAGCATCGTGACGACACCCCATGAGTAGTCATCATCTGCACCAGTGAACGGTGAACCATCGTAGTTTCCTTTGCGAAGGAGTGAGTTCGCACGAGCGTTCGTGTATTGGACGTAAGGTCCTGTCTCCCCTTCGAACTTGAGCATGCTGTCGAGATCGAACTCGATGTTGTTGATGCGTTCGTTCTTCAAGTCGTGGAAGACGACCGCGCCGACACCGACCATGCGGGCAACGTCTTGTGCGTTCGCAAGATCCGGATTCTTCTGCTCGATATTCGCCTGCGCTTTCTCGATCGCCTCTTTCAAGACTTCCTCAAGAAGGACGATGCGTCCTTTACGTGTCGACATCTTCTTCCCTTCTTGCAAGATCAAGCCGAACGGTACGTGATGCATGCCATCGACAAAGTTATATCCAAGCTTACGCAAGACAGAGAAGAGCTGTTTGAAGTGAAGCGCCTGTTCGCCACCGACGACATAGTTCGCTTGTACGAAGTTGTACGTCTCGTAACGATAGATCGCTGCTGCCAAGTCGCGTGTCGCGTACAATGTCGCGCCATCTTTCTTCTTGATCAAGCAGGGTGGCAAGTTCTCTTCCTCGAGCGAGACGACCATCGCGCCCTCACTTTCGACTAAGAGATTTTTCGCTTCGAGCATCTCGACGACGCGTGCCATTTTATCGTTATAGAACGCTTCCCCGTTGAAGCTTTCGAATTTCACACCGAGGAGGTCATATACTTTTTGGAACTCTTTAAGTGACTCGTCACGGAACCACTGCCAAAGCTCTGTCGCTTCCGCATCACCATCTTCAAGCTTTTTGAACCAAGCACGACCTTCGTCTTCGAGTTCTGGTTGTGTCTTCGCCTCTTCGTGGAAATGGACGTATAATTTTAAGAGTTCTGCGATCGGGTTGGCGCGTACCGCTTCCTCATCGCCCCACTTCTTGTAGGCGACCATCAATTTCCCAAACTGAGTGCCCCAGTCTCCAAGGTGGTTGACGCCGACGACGTCATATCCGTTTTTACGTGCGATTTGGTTGATTGCATTCCCAATCACCGTCGAACGCAAGTGACCCATCGAGAACGGCTTCGCAATGTTTGGTGACGAGAAGTCCGTCACAATCGTTTCATTGCGTGCCTCGTGTGTTGCATACTCTGATTTTTCCTCAAGCACCGTGTTGATGATTTCTTTTGATACGACATCACGGCTCAAGAAGACGTTGACGTAAGGTCCCGCCGCCTCCACTTTCGTGAACAATTCATCGTTCAATTCATTTGCGATATCTGTCGCAATCATGACAGGTGCTTTCCGGTAAGCTTTCGCCAATTGGAAACACGGGAACGCGAGGTCACCGTGCGCCTCGTGTTTTGGCTTCTCAATCAATGCTTCAATTTGGTCAATCGTGAGTTCTTCACCGATGACACGGGATAGTGCTTCTGCATACTTGCGTTCATAACTCATCTGTATGTCCTCCTTCTTCAATAACAACTCATAAAAAAAACGCCCTTTGCATAGATGCAAAGAGACGGGAATTCCCGCGGTACCACTCTTCTTGCCTGCATGATGCAGACCGCTTTATGGTGATAACGGTTCCCTCCGGCTATGCCTACTCTCGTTTCGGATAGCATCTCAAAAGTGCGTTTCGCGACGTTTGTCAGCCCAGGCTCTCACCAATCCCCAGGTCGCTTTGTTGACTAAACCATCGTTACTCTCTTTTTCATCGACTTTCGTCTATGCGGTTGAAAAGCAACTTCATTATAGAGGATATTCCCTGTATACTCAATGCTAGAATTCAAGCATGATAAAAGAAAGGCAGGACTCGCAAGAAATCATGACGAATCTTTACTATTATATCTTGAAATGTCCCATGCTAGGAGGGAACACATGAACCACTTTCGCAAGATGTCCGTGCTCGGTTGGAGTATATGGAGTGTTTTGTTCTGCTTCACCATCGGATTATTTGCATTGGATGTGCTGCACGCCCCGACCATCGATCCGTTGTCCTTTATTTTAATCTCATTACTTGTCATCATCTTTCAACTCGATTCAATCGAAGTCAAAGGTGTGTACTTCACATTCTCTGAGAGTATTGTATTAATTCTATTTCTATTCTTTGGATTTGAAACCGCACTCATCGTCAACCAGATTGGATTATTCGTCTTTCAGTTCGCCAATCTGAGACCAAAAGTCGCCATACGCCGATTCCGCTTCACCTATCCATGGAACGCGATTACGGCATACTTAGAAATTGTCATTCCCGCTACCGTCTATCTCGCCCTCGGTGGGGTAACCGGCCTTGATTTTTATTCGCAAGAATCGTTTGTACCGCTTGCCGGGTTATTCTTTGCTATCTTGTTAAATACCGTATTTCAAAAATATCAGGTGAGATGGTGGTTCCGCGTCGATATCGCATTGAGCGACTTCATGAAAATCGCTTTCTACACATATGTCGTCAGTTTGATCTTCATCTTAGCGGCAGCGTTCTTCCGAGAGACGAATTTACTTGTCGTCAGTAGCATCGCGGCAGCGTTGACCTTCTTCATCAAACGACTTCTCATTCAAAAGGGACGACAGGATGCGTATAAATCTCTGATTGAACAGTACGACGAAGCGAAAGAAGCCGTCTCTTTATCACAGAGCGAAGCACAAGCCATTGAAGTCTTTTTAAGTCAGTGTGAACAATTGAACCATTACGATGAAGGATATATCGAGTTCAAACTGTTTGATCGCACACTCTACTTCGACTTGAAGACACGTCAACCGATTGATCGCCCCGTCGTATTTGCGCTACTGGATATCAGTCAACCTGTCGAGCCTGTCCTTGACTACGAGATGCGATTTGAGTGGGATGCTTCATTGTCTGACGCTTTCCATGACGACTACCATAGCTTCGTCTCAATTCGTTCGGAAGAGATTGAGGGAATTCGCACATGGATCGTGATGACAGGAGAACCTGTATATGGGTATCCGAAGATTATCCAACAAGAAATCCTCAAGTTGCTCAAGTCGTTCAACCGGACCATCAGCCGTTGTCATGAACGAGATCGTCTGTATACCGAGAGCCGGACGGATAGTTTGACTCTCCTCGCCAATGCCCGCGCCTTCTACGAATACGGGATTCAACAAATATCCGACATCTCGATGTATCCGATCTCGGTCGCCATGCTCGACATCGATTTCTTTAAAAAAATCAATGATACGTATGGCCATCAAGTCGGTGACCAAGTGTTGCAGGAATTTGGTCGACGTATCCGGCAAGCCCTTCGCGCTGATGACTTTGCCGCCCGTTATGGTGGGGAAGAATTTATCTTGCTTCTCAATCATTGTGACATGTCTCAAGCCGTTGACATTGCAGAAAGAATTCGCCAGCAAATCGAAGCGAAACCGTTCCTTGTCGATCATCATGAGATTTCTGTGACCGCGTCCATCGGGGTCGATACAATCGATGCGTTTGGAAATAAGCGCTTAGACGATACGATTCGAAACGCGGATCGTGCGCTATATGTCGGTGGGAAATATGCGGGACGTAACCGCGTAGCGCACTTCAACAATTTAACGACGTAAACTCCCCGTTCTCTCATCGAATTGGGGAGTTTTTAAGTTGACAAGCAGATTTGAAACAGGTACGTTAGGGAACGTGTTTACTAATTGGATAGATTCACTTTTTATCGAGAGAGACGGAGGGACTGGCCCTGTGAAGTCTCGGCAGCGGGGAACCTGTGCCAAATCCAGCGGGCGTATTGCTCGAAAGATGAAAAGGGTATTTCGCACGAAGGACCTTTTTCTTAAGAAAGGGTCCTTTTTATTTTTTAGTGAGGTGATTATTTTGGAACAACCAACAGCAAACAAATGGGCACTCTTGCCGTTACTCGTCTTCTTACTCTTCTTCATCGGGGCGGGTGTCTATTACGGAGACTTTTATAAGTTTCCGGTACTCGTCGCAGCCATCATCGCCTTGATGGTTGCGGCATTCATGACAAAAGGAAGTGCCACCCAAACCGTCGAGCGCATCGCGCAAGGAGCCGGCAATCCGGGCATCATCATCATGATTTTCATTTTCTTACTGGCTGGCGCATTTTCAACGGTAGCGGAAGCCATCGGTGCCATCGACGCGACGGTCAACGCTGCCTTGACTTTATTACCGCCCTCGCTTCTCTTGAGTGGACTCTTCGTCATCGCCGCTTTCATTTCAATGGCGATGGGAACGTCGACGGGTACAATTGCGGCACTTGCACCGATCGCCCTCGGTATCCATGAAGAGAGTGGCGTCAATGTCGCCATCGCTGCCGCAGCCGTTGTTGGAGGGGCGATGTTCGGGGACAATCTCTCGTTCATCTCGGACACGACGATCGCTGCCGTCCGGACGCAACGAACGAACATGCGTGATAAATTCCGCACGAATTTCTGGATCGTGTTACCGGCCGCCATCATCACGACGGTTTTACTCGCCGTCTTGTCAAATGGGGAGTCCACGGTCGATGTCGCCGCATTCGAATGGTACAAACTGATTCCGTATCTTGCCGTCATCGGACTCGCATTGACAGGACTGAACGTCATTTTGGTTCTGTTAGGTGGCATCACGCTCACCGGCATCATCGGTCTCCTAGATGGAAGCCTATCCGTCACGGCGTTTGTGACAGCTATTGCGGACGGGATGATTGGCATGGCCGAAATTTCATTCCTGACATTACTCATGGGTGGACTCGTCGGTCTCATCTCACACAACGGCGGACTCACGTATTTACGTGACGCGTTGACATCTCGTATTCAAAAACGTGCCGGTGCCGAATGGAGCATCGCTGGACTTGTCAGTGCGACAAACGTAGCGACGGCGAACAATACGATTTCCATTCTCGTAGCCGGTCCACTTGCAGCGAACATCGCGGACGAGTATGACATCGAACGGAAGAAATCAGCGAGCGTACTCGATATCTTCTCATGTGGTGTACAAGGAATTCTCCCATATGGAGCACAACTTCTCATCGCCGCAGAGTTGACGAAGACCGCATCGCCGGACCTCGTCCCGTTCATGTTCTATCCGTTCCTCCTCTTTATTTGTGGAGGAATCGCCATCGCATTCAATTTCCCACGTTTTAAAAAACAGTCATAAGTGAAAACACCCCTTGTTCAAAGGGGTGTTTGTCGTTTGGTTATCATTTCTTGTTTCAACTGCTCGTTTCGTTTCTTGAACGCCCGTCGTTTGAGCACTTCTTCAAGTCCTCGACTGATGGCCCATAATACGATGAGGAGCAGACCGAGCATGGATAAGCGAAACGGGCTTTGGATAAATTCTTCCCACTGGTCCCCAATGACAGAAAAAATCACGACGACGAGCAGTTTCCCGAATCCTGCCGCCATGATGAACGTACGGAGCGGCATCTGAATGAGCGCCAATAAATACGTGATCAAACTGACCGGGATGAATGGAAGAGAATATAAGAATCCGAGTGAGATCGGACTCATATGATTGATGCGTTCTAACCAATAGACCGCCGCCTTATGTTTCTCGAGCCAGCGTGTCATCGGTTTGCGGAACACATAACGGACGGCTGCAAAGACGACGATCGTTCCAAGAAGGTTCCCAATCCAGGATAAGAGGACCCCTAACAGAAAGCCGTATGTCGCCGCATTCGCAGAGATGATTAAAACGAGTGGTAAAAATGGAAAAATCGCTTCTAAAAACGGTGCACCTAGACCGGCCCATGGACCACCAGGCAAACTTTGAAGCCATTCGATCAATTGGATAATGTACTGTTGGAGAGAATTTAGCATAGTCGTTCCACCTTCAACTTTCGTTACTACTCTATTACCCGAATTCAATTTTCAAGACGCATCTCCCTGCATTCGTCAAAAAAAATTAAAAACCATTTGCGAAAATTCGTCGTGATATTTATCATATAATAATGGACTTGTGGTTGCAGGCAAGTCTATTCGTCGAACGACACAACCCAACGTTCGTTTTCCTGCAAAAAACTGAACACAGGGGAGCAACACAACATGGAAACAAAACCAATGCGGGTCTTGTTGTACTATAAGTACGTCAACATCGAAGACCCAGAAACACTCACGCAAGAACATTTGAAGTATTGTAAGGACCTCGGCATCAAAGGACGCATCTTGATTTCCTCCGAAGGAATCAACGGGACGTGCTCTGGTACTTGGGAGCAAACCGAGCAGTACATGAATGACTTGAAAGCAAACCCTCTCTTCAGCGATATCGAGTTCAAAATCGATGAAGTCGAAGAGCATGCCTTCAAGAAAATTTTTGTCCGTCACAAGAAAGAGCTCGTGACGTGGCGCTTTGATGGCGAGTTTGATGTACCGAAACAACACGGTGCATACCTTGAACCAGCAGAATGGAAAGAGATGATGAATCGTGATGATGTCGTCATCCTCGACGTTCGTAACAACTACGAGTACGAACTTGGTCACTTTAAAAATGCGATCAAAATCGATGTAGAGGCTTCACGTTACATGCCGGAATGGCTCGAAGAGAACAAGGACCTCTACGAAGGGAAAACACTTCTCACGTACTGTACCGGTGGCGTCCGTTGCGAGAAATTTACAGCATATATGCGTGACCAAGGTCACGACAACATCTTCCACCTTAAAGGTGGCGTCGCGATGTATGGTAAGGATGAAGCAACAAAAGGAGAGGACTGGGAAGGCGAGCTCTACGTCTTTGACGAGCGCATCAACGTCCCGGTTAACTCCGTGAACCCATCTGTCGTCTCACACTGTATGCACTGTGGGACCGAGACGGTTCGTTACGTTAATTGTGCTAACCCGGAGTGCAATGTACAGCATTTCTGTTGTGAAGAGTGTGAACCAAAACAAATGCGTTCATGCTCGAAGGAGTGTCAAGAACACCCACGCAACCGTTATATCATCGATAACATTGCAGAGAAACTTCAGGAAACTGAAGGAGTAGTCGGGTAACAAAAATCGACCAGAAGATGTCTTGGAGAACGTGTCCAAGACATCTTTTTTTGACGAAATCTTAACGTCTAGCTTGCTCCTCTTTCGGGTATATTGAAGATACTATGTCAGACAGGAAGTGAATGCACGTATGTTTAACGAACCTTTACTCGCCGCGATTCTCGCTTGGTTTATCGCCCAAGCGGCCAAGCTCGTAACTGAACTCATTAAAACAAGAGATTTTGAAATTGAAATCATGTTCGCTTCAGGCGGCATGCCAAGTTCGCACTCGTCCACCGTCGTCGCACTCGCTACGGCAATCGGGCGAATGGAAGGCATTGACTCAAGTCTATTCGCTCTCGCTGTCGTCTTTGCCACCATCGTCATGTATGATGCGACCGGAGTTCGGCAGGCGGTCGGTTTCCAAGCACGGCTCTTGAACGATTATTTCAAAGGAATCAAACATGAGACCCCGCTCTTGAATGAGCTTGTCGGCCATACGCCGTTCCAGGTTATCGTCGGAGCGCTACTCGGTCTCGTCGTCGGATTGTTTTTCCCAATGTAATTGAACAAGGTATGTCATTTCTCACACTCTTGATTCTTTTTGTGAAGTTTCACAAAGAAGAAGTTATACTCAAGAGAGAGGAGGAATCGACATGCCTTTTTTGCAGAAATCTTACGAGTCACTCGATACACTCGCCGAAGCCATCGGACAAGCGATTCGAGCACCAATCACGATCGAGAACCGCCACCACCAATTGCTCGCCTATAGCACCCACCCCGATTCGACCGACCCGGCCAGGATTGCGACCATCATCGGGCGTCGTGTCCCAGAAGCCGTCATCGAAGATCTATGGGAGAGTGGCATTTTACAAGAAGTCATCGACCAAGATGAACCCGTCGTCATCCCGGCCCGTCTCGCCGTCGGTCTCGGAGAACGCGCAGCCATCGTCATCAAACAACATGATGAAGTACTCGGCTATATTTGGAGCTTGGCTCGGACGAATCCGTTCAGCACTCAAGAACTAGCTATCCTGCAAGAAGGGGCAACCATCGCCAAAAAATTACTGATGACCATTGCGATGCATGAGCGGCGAATCAGCGCCGAGCTCGAGCGCTTCTTATTAGATGTACTCGCTTCCCCAACTCTCACGGATGCCAATCGCGAACGATTGAACGAGCTTGCCCCGATTGCTGTCGCCAGTCGGTTGACGGTCATCGAATGCGCTCAACCGATCACCCCTCAACTTGCGGAACGCCTTCACTATGTGCTCGCGACGCAAGAGGCCATTGAAGTCGTTTTACATGCCATCGACGGTCAGCAGCTACTCGTCTGGCACTATATGAAGTCTGAACTCTCCGATGAAGAGACCGCACTCATTGCCTGGGCGGAACGATTCGAACAATTGCTTCAAGACAAGTTCAGCGAATCCGAACCACACCTTGGCATCAGTCGACGTTTTTTCGAAAGTGACATGTTATATGCCGCAGCGGAAGAAGCGCGACGGGTGACCACGCTGCGTCGCAAGTTCCCGCTCGAACTCTCGACTTCCCGTGCATTTGAGCAGATCGGCATTTATCAACTCGTCCCGGAACTCGCTCGGCGTATCGGGCTCCGACTTGAAACCCATCCGACCGTCGAACGGTTGCAACATTATGACTCATCCCATCAGACCGAACTCGTGAAGACACTCGAGTGGTATTTTTATTTTGATGGGAACGTCAAACGAGTCGCCGCCCATCTTCATATCCATCCGAATACCGTTCTGTATCGGATTCGCCGCATCGAAGAGTTGACGAATATCACGCAAGTTTCCTTACCCGAACGGTCCATGATTTATTTAGCCATTAAGGCTGGTCAATATCGATTAGAAGACTAGACGTTTGCTTTGTGATTTTTCACAAAGTGAGCGTCTTCGTTTTTAGAATCCATGATAAAGACAGCGTTTTCGAATGGGTCTATACTAGGGGTGTGAACAATTTGTGTCAACGGAATGAAAGGGGAATGTTCCATGAAAATCGGGGTATTGAAAGAGATTAAAAACAATGAAAATCGGGTGGCCTTAACACCGATGGGTGCATTTATGTTAACGGAGCTTGGTCATGATGTATTCGTCGAAACGAATGCCGGACTCGGTAGCGGCTTCACGAATATGGAATATATTGATGCTGGTGCGACGATTCTTGAAACGGCGAAAGAAGTTTGGGAAGGCGTTGAACTCGCTCTCAAAGTAAAAGAACCACAACCGTCTGAGTATCAATACTTCCGTCCTGACTTGACGCTCTTCACTTATCTACACCTTGCGGCGGAGCCGGAATTAACGAAAGCGCTCGTCGATTCAAGGATTACAGCGATCGCCTACGAGACGGTAGAAGTGGACCGCACGTTACCACTCCTCACACCGATGAGTGAAGTGGCGGGACGTATGGCTGCGCAAATCGGAGCCCAAATCCTCGAAAAACCACATGGTGGAAAGGGAATCTTAATGTCTGGTCTCCCAGGTGTGCCTCGTGCGAACGTCACGGTCATCGGAGGCGGTGTCGTCGGAACGAATGCAGCTCGAATCGCAATTGGTCTTGGGGCGAGCGTGACGTTGATGGACATTAGCCCGGCTCGTCTTCGTCAAATCGACGACTTGTTCGGAAACACAATCAATACGTTGATCTCAAATAAATACAACATTGCGAAACAAGTGGCTGAGAGTGACCTTGTGATTGGTGCCGTGCTCATCCCAGGAGCAAAAGCACCGAAACTCGTCACGGAAGAAATGGTACAGCGCATGTCGCCTGGTTCGGTCATCGTCGACGTCGCCATCGACCAAGGTGGAATTTGTGAGACGATCGACCATATCACGACGCATGATGCGCCAACGTATGAGCGCTATGGCGTGCAACACTACGCTGTCGCTAACATGCCAGGTGCCGTGCCACGCACATCGACGATGGGTCTGACAAACGCGACGATGCCATATATCATCGAGTGTGCACAAAAAGGCGTATTCTCAGCACTTCTTGAAAACGAGGCGCTTCTCAAAGGCCTAAACGTCATCAACGGAACGGTCACGTATGAAGCAGTCGCGCGGGATTTGGAATATCCGTTCGTTCCTGCCCATGAGGCAGTCTCGAAACAAACACAAGCTTAACCCTTAAGACGATGAGATGCCCGTTCTCATCGTCTTTTCTCTATACCAAAAAGAAGGAATCGAACGCCATCGTCCGATTCCTTCATTATTATGCGTTATGCGTTCTCAACGGCGATATCTTCCCCGATGATTTTCACTTCCGGCTCTAATTCCACTTCGAATTTCTTTTTAACGGTCGCCTGGACGTGACGGATGAGTGAAATGTACTCAGTCGCCGTCGCCTCATCAATATTGACGATGAAGCCCGCATGTTTGAGCGAGACTTCCGCTCCTCCGATGCGTTTCCCTTGCAGACCTGAGTCTTGAATCAACTTGCCGGCAAAATAGCCAGGCGGACGTTTGAACACACTTCCACATGAAGGATATTCAAGCGGCTGTTTCGATTCCCGTTTATACGTCAAGTCGTCCATGACTTCTTTGATCAATTCATAGTTTTTCGGTTCTAGTTCGAACGTCGCCTCGAGTACGATCAAGCCCTCTTTCGAGACACGGCTCGTTCGGTAGTCAAGATCGAGTTCATCTTTAGATAAATGAAGTACTTGACCATCCTGCGTCAACACCGTCGCAGATGTGATGACATCCTTCGTCTCTCCGCCGTATGCACCTGCGTTCATGTAGACGGCCCCACCGACCGTCCCAGGGATCCCACATGCGAACTCGAGGCCGGATAACCCCTCTGCTAATGCTTGACGTGAGACGTCGATAATCGCCGCTCCTGCCTGCGCAATCATTTGATTCCCTTCTCGACGAATCGAGTCGAGTTCATTCAAGTTCAAAACGATTCCACGGATGCCACCATCGCGGACGATCAAGTTTGAACCGAAGCCAAGAATCATAAACGGCATCGCTTCTTGATGGGCCAGTTGTAAGACGGCCTGTACTTCTTCGTACGTGTGTGGAGCCACGAAGTAATCTGCCTTACCGCCTAGTTTTGTATACGTGTGTGCCGACAACGGCTCGTCTTGAAGGACGCGCTCGGCCGGAATGATCATCTGGAGTTGCTGTAAAAAGCTCATGCATTCACTCAATCCTTTATGTTCTATTTAATCAGTGTCTCGGTCCCATCTCACTCGTTCCGAGCACGTCACTGAATGGTTTCAGTACGAATCACAGTATACAAATGATTATTGGACGTGACAAGCAACGTTTTTCTTACAAATTCATGATTAGTTTATAGCAATAGCGATGTCGCAATGGCAACGATGATAGGAATTGTAAAGTTATCCCAATCTCGATATGAAATCGCTTCAGTTAGCGTAGCGATGATGGAAATGATAAACCCATATGTTACCACTTGCCAAAGGACGACATCATTCCACAAAAACAATAAAAATAAGACAGCATACGAGCTTAGAAACATGGCGATGCTTCCTTGGAAAGAACGCTTTTGGCCATATAAATCATAGACGACCGTCCCATATTTACGCCCGATGAGTGCTGCCATCCCGTCCCCCCAGGCGAGGACGAGTGACCCGGCTAAAAACGCGATCGGCTCAGACTCGAAGAAGAAGTATAAAATAATGAGCAATGCAATCGGATAGTATACGGTCCCGAATGATTTCCGCTCCGTTTGATGCACCGGTGACGGGCTTTTATACAAAAGGACCGCATTCGCAAATGTGAAGAAGATGAGCGGGACTGCCGCGGCGTACCATGAATCCATTAACCAAACTGCTAGTAACGACCAATGTCCGACTGCGATATGTACACTTTTTCGAATCGTTTCATCCGTCCATCCAAGACGTTTCCCGACTTGCTCGAGACCCACGAGAAACACGAGGACGACTACAATGGAAAGAATCGAACTAATCCATTCATTCATTGCTTGACCACCTTCATATATAGAGTGTGTATGATACCGTCATTATACCTTAATCAGTGCCCATCCTAGCTTACTTTTCAAACATTTGGTAGAATGAGGTCAAATGACTGTATAGCCAACGTACGCTGTTGGCGATAGAAAGGGTGGCCGTATGCGCGACGCAACTTCAATTCAAACTTTGGCAGATTGCCTTCATTTTATGCAGGTCGGAGAAATCGAGCGAGCCATCGCCCTCTTCCCTGAAGACGTGCGTGAACATTTCCCAAAAGAGCTTCGAAAAATCCACTTGTTTCATATTGAAAAGAACGGCTTATCGATTAATCAAATCGTCGCCCTCGCTAACGCATTGACCGGCGAGCATCTCTCCGCGACGACGATTCAAAACTGGACGAAGCGTGAAGTCCGTAAAATCATCGGTGTCCCACGAATCGGTAAAAAGTATTCCTTGCATCAAGCGGCAATCATTTATCTCCTTGATGACTTGAAACACCTTTTTTCCCTCGAAGAGACGAGTTCCTTGTTGGCGCTCATCTTCAACAACCCTGACCGGGACGAAGACGACTTCATCAAACCGATTGATTTTTATCGACTTTACGCGGAGTATGCGAAGTCAACAAGCCCGATCGACCTTCTCGATACACGGGCGAAGCGTTCGCTCGAAAAGATGAACTATGAACATCCAAATATCATTCACGTCTTGAAGCTTTGTCTATACGCACATCGGGTGACGACACTTGAACTCGAGGCCAAGCACTATTTGAACCGTTTCATTTAATGAAACGGTTTTTTCGTATCAAAAAACACCGGTCTCTTGACCGGTGCTCGTCATCGTTATGAGACAGATGCTGCGAGCGGCATCCGTGATTTGACCGTTAACGTCTTTAAGACGGAAAGGAGTTCGAACATCGATAACTGATCGGCTTCTTTCGTTAAGCAGAACGTATCGTCTTCTTGTTTCCGTAGTTCCGCGACAAGTTTACCTGCTTTGTCGCGAACGCTAAACTTGTGACGTTCCACATCATATTGAATCGTGAAGAGTCCGCGTTCATAGACGTTGTACTCACACTTTTTCCCGAATAACGAGAACTTGTCTTTCAATTGACCAATCGCCTGTCCATCATGGTTCATCACGACCCATTTTTGGCAGTTTGGGATGTATTTCCCATGAGCGATCTGTCGTCCAGACAAATTGTGCACTTGGACACTGCCTTCCGCGTCGCGGTGAACAGATCCGATCGCATCATTTGTCTCGTCATAAATGGTCGCCTCACCTTGTGTAAAGACGCAACCTTTTACATAAATTAATTTGCGCACCGCTTTTTCCTCCTAGCACGTTCCAACCGTGATTGTTTGTATGTGTACGGTCGGGTATTACTGAAAACCCCAATCGTTTCTCTGTGTAGTTTTTATCTCGTTTCAACTACTACATATTTCATATGACGAAGATGATTATTGCATCGTTTAAAGAAAAAGACAACCCTTTTTTTTCGACATCATTTGGATTCTGTCGAACTTGTGAACAAGCCTATTCTCATCGCTTATATCCCGCTTCTTTTAAAAGTTCTTCAAGCTCCATTCTTGCAATCAGACGAACTTGATTTGGCGCCGCCAATTCGTATGCGCTGTCCGTGAAATTCGAGTTCGTCACGACCCAGCCTTCGTGTGCTTGATAATAGGGAACGGCCGCTGCAATTTGTTGAACCGCTTCGAGTCCGACCGTCTTTTCATAACGCTTTGCTTGAACGGCAATCGACCATCCATCCGGTGTCTCCAATAACAAGTCAGCACCAAAGTCACGTGATGCTGGAGTCACCGTGACCGTGTAACCAAGCGCGGTGAACACTTCCTCTAAAAATAATTCAAACTCCCGACCATCCATCCGATCAATGCGGTCGATGGTCGACAGCCTTACTTTCCATATAAACCATGCAATTCCAAGCAAGAGAAGCAGTACGCTGCTCCAAAGCGGTGCCTCGAACCACCATAAACATATGGCACCGATGATCCCAATGAGTAATCCAATCATGCTCATCTTTCCTTTCCAATTCCTCTCCCTCACTTTACCGTTTTGAGGGCAGGAAATGAAAGGGGGATCTGTCGAATGATATAGAAGATGTGCTCGTCTGACACCACGAAGGAGGGATGACTGTTCATGGAGAATCATGCCAATCTCCAAAGTGAGTTACTTCATGCATTACCTTACGGGGTTGCGTTAATACAGAAAGATGGAACAATCGTTCAGGCAAACCGTCCGTTTCTCGAGCAGTTTCCTGAGAATCTACAGAGACGTTCGAACCTTTTCCATATGGTCAATCAGTCACCGATTACGATGGAATTGTCTCGTCGGATGGAACAAGGACTACCTTGGATGTATGAACTGCCAACGATGCGAGTACACGCCATTCCGTGGGAAAATCAATATATCCTCTCCATTGAGCCATTGCCCCATGATACACGCGTGACGATTCAACACAACGCTTTTGAGGCGATGATGCACACCGAACTCGACATGGCGATGATCATGACGGATGCGAATCTGTTGATTACTCGTTTCAATCAGGGGGCCACGGAACTGTTTGGCTATGCGCCCCATGAAGTGCTCTACGAAATGACACCGTTCGCTTTATTTGAATCGAGAGAATTAAGTGAAAAGCGCTCTGCTTATCAAGACGAGACGGAACGGTTGCTATCGTTCGAACAAATGTTACGCCTCGCACTCGACAAAGGAGACCGGGAATGGAAATTTCAATGTAAAGATCGGACACATTTCATCGGCAAATTGTTCATGCATCCCGTTTATGAGCAAGAGCAACTCATCGGCTTCTTTTTCTTCGTATTTGATGTGAGTTCCGAGATTGAGTTGAAACGTGAGCTCCGTTATAAGGAACAGCGTTATCGCATGTTTGCCGAATCGGTCATCGAAGCCGTTCTGTTCCATGAAGATGGGATGATTCTCGATGCGAACAAGGCAGCGGAATCCATCTTTAAAATCCCTGCAGAGCAAATGATGGGACGCCAGACTATCGAGTTTATCGCGGAAGGGTACCGGGCCGATGTGTTGCGACGCATTCGCAATCACATTCAAACGCCATACGAAGTGATTGGTCGTCGGCAAGATGGAACGTTCTTAGAACTAGAAGTGTATCCGAAAGAAGTGACGTATCAAGGGCAAACGTTACGAGTCGCGGTCATGCGTGATATCAGCGACCGTAAAAAAGTAGAGCGTATGCTCGAACGTGAAAAAAATGCCATCGCCCGTCAGCGCGATATCATCCAGTCAATCTTACAAGCATCGAATGAAGCGTTCGTTTTGACCGAATCGAACGGGAGTGTCTTGTTCATGAACGTCCACGCAAGACGACTCATGGACTTACCTGGGATTGCTCCAAACAAAATTCAGGAGCGTATCCCGCTCCTCTCCACGTTCCGTCCTCGTGACAGGAGCGAGATGCTACGAAAGATGGATCAACTTCTCGATGGGACAGCGCGTGAAGTATCGATGCGTTTCTCCATCCCACAGCCAAACGACCGAGATGAAGAATACTATGAGATGTATGGAACGACGATGGATACAAAACGACAAATCGGTATGGATAGTGGATTCTTGTTTGTGTTCCGTAACCGAACCGAGGAAGAGCGGATGGACCAGATTAAAAATGAACTGGTGAGCACGGTCTCACATGAACTAAGAACTCCTCTTTCTTCATTATCGGGATATATTGAATTGATGCTCGCTCGAGATTTGACGCCTGAAAAACGAGAGCGCTTCTTGAAGACGATGTCGCGGGAAGCGAAACGATTGACCGTCCTACTCAACGACTTTTTGGACATCCAACGCATGGAAGATGGTCACCAAGAATATAAACAAGATTATTTCGCTTTGAATGAACTTGTCTTAGAAGTGATTGAACGCTTCCGCGAAACGAGTGATCATACCATTCATTTCGATCATGCGGATGATGACTTGTATCTCGTTGCCGACCGAGATCGCATCGAGCAAGTTCTCGTCAATTTGATTTCAAATGCAATCAAATATTCTCCGAATGGACAGGAAATCGAAGTGCGGGTCCGAAAAGACAACGATCAAGCTCATGTCTCCATTCGTGATTTTGGAATCGGGATTCCCGAGCACGCCTTTGAAAAGTTGTTTACTAAGTTTTATCGGGTCGATAATTCGGATACACGTAAAATTGGTGGAACCGGTCTCGGGTTGTCGATTTGTAAAGAAATTATCGAATCACATGGTGGGAGCATCGAAGTGGAATCGACAGTCGGGAAAGGGTCGACTTTTACATTCACATTAGACTTAGCGGAGGAAACGTCATGAACAATTATGCCTTTACCGGATTCCCTGGTTTTTTAGCAGGAAAATTAATTGAACACCTCGCTTCGTTACCGCATCAAATCGGAGTCATCTATGCCTTGCATCTTCCGAATCAACAACGTGATGCAGAAGAGCTACGAGATACGCTACTGTCAACGACGTCGCTTGCGCCACATCAGCTCGTCCTTGTCGAAGCAGACATCACGTTACCCGAAGTGATTCTCGACCCGATCATGCGGTCTGTCATTGAACGAGATGTCCATTACGTCTTCCACCTCGCTGCCGCATATGACTTGAGTATTTCGTATGACGTCGGCTATCGCGTCAACATCCTCGGGACCAAGCATGTGACCGCGTTCGCCAAACGCTCGAAACAATTGAAGCGTTACGTGTACTTTAGTACCGCCTATATCGCCGGACGTCGTCGTGGAACGGTCTATGAAAATGAATTATGGCACCGAGTCCAGTTCAAAAATCATTATGAAGCGACTAAATATGAAGCAGAGGCACTCGTTTCGCGAGAAATGGGAGGCATGCCCATCACCATCATTCGTCCTGGCATCGTAATCGGACATAGTCGCACGGGCGAAACGAAAAAGTTCGACGGTGTCTATTTCGTCTTACAATTGATGACACAACTCCAACAGATGCGCCCACTCCCTTACATCGGGCGGGCGAACGTTGAGGTAAACCTCGTTCCGTACGATTATGTAGTAGAAGCGACCGCTTTCTTAGCGCATTCTCCAAACGGTCTAAAGCGGACATTCCATTTGACGGATCCGTTCCCACACGGCGCACGCGAGGTGTATCGTATGTTGCATGAGACGATGTTTCAGCGCTCTCCTCGCGGGACCGTTCCTCATGCCGTTGCCGACGCGGCATTCACTGCTTGGAATGGTGCCAAACGGCTCGAGGTTCCTCACGAACTATTGGAGTACTTTAAACATCCCTTTCACTATGACACGACACAAACGATACGGGCGCTCGACGGAACGGGCATCGTTTGTCCGGACCTCCAGGATTACCTCCCAGAGATTGTCCATTATTTCATGGCACACAAAAAGCCCTGATTCGTCAGGGCTTCAACTATGATCGGAACCAAAAGAACACGTGTACGCTGTGATCGAACGTACACGTGTTTACATCTCATCCACATCGTTACGAGACACCGCTTGATCGTGAAGCAGACGTTCGAGGACGAGGATATAGACCAACGCCACGAGAAGCTCTACGATACCTGGGAGAACCGCAACGATGTCATCCTCCAAATACGCAGTCGGAATCAAGTAAACCAATAGCAACTTCACACCAGACATCAACATTAACGAGGAGAGTAACACAAGCGTTACCGCTCGTTTCGACACGTCCCCGAAGAAGGGGCGTCCTGTCTTCTCCCCTTTTGTCATACCAAGCCAAGATAACAAGTCAAAAGCCTCCTCAATCATTCCTTTCCCAACCCATTATATACCAATCGTTGCATGTGATGAAGGCCATCAAAAAATGTCGCCTCCTGACCACGTTCACTTAAAAAGGCTGCAGTCCCTCTATGAGGAATGCAGCCCAAAACACACGTTCAACCAATCAAAATCTTCTCTTTCGGATAGCGAATCTTCCGGTCGGCTTGACGTGCGACGGTAAAGAGAATGGTCAACGACCCGACACGTCCGAGAAGCATCATGAACATGATCAAGCCCTTCCCTGCATCATTCAATTCCGCTGTGATGCCGAGCGACAACCCTACTGTCCCAAACGCCGAGACCGTTTCGAATAAAATGGCAGTCGCCGGAATGTGGCCATTCGATAAAATGACGAGTGTCGTGATTATCATAATGAACAAGAAACTTGAGATGGCTACGACGTACGCCTTTTTGATTTGAAACGCATCAATCGTCCGCTCCATGATGACCGTTTCTTTCTTCCCTGCGATGAAGGCCCACATATCCGCAAAGATGACGGCAAGCGTCGTCACTTTGATCCCCGACCCTGTCGAAGCCGCCCCTGCCCCGATATACATCAGAATCAATATCAAACCGATTGAGGCTGGTGCCATGGTCGCGATATCAATGGAATTGAAGCCGGCCGTCCGTGTCGTCACGGCTTGGAAGAACGTTACGTGTAACGCCTCACCGAGGGATCGACCGTACAATACCCCTTCGTTCGATACCCACTCAAACATCATGAGGACGAACCAAGCGACACCATTGATGACCAAGAGTGACAAAATCATGATTTTCGAATGGAGGGCGAGACGTTTCCAGCCTCTCTTTTCCGTGGTATCGGCAATCGTCGTGAAGCCAAGACCTCCAATCATAATCATGATGGCGATGGTCACAATGATGGCTGTGTTCTGCTCAAATGACATGAGACTGTCTGGGAATAATGCGAATCCCGCATTATTGAAGGCAGACACTGCATGGAAGAAACCGTAATAAAGTGCCTTTCCAAAAGAATAGTTCTCTGTACTGAACAACTCGAACGTCAAAAACAACATCCCGATGAACTGCACGATGACCGTCGTGAAGACGATGTTCCGTACGAGACGAACCGTTCCTCCCGGCCCCGCTAAATTCAGTGATTCCTGTAACAAGATTCGCTGCTTTAATCCGATTTTCTTCCCTAATACACTGAGCAACATCAAGGCGATCGTCATAAACCCGAGACCCCCGATTTGAATGAGGGCGACAATGACCAATTCACCAAACAGGGTGAAGGAGGAGCCGATGTCGACTGTCGACAGTCCAGTGACCGTTCCGGCAGACGTCGCGATAAATAAACAATCAATCCAAGAAACCGATTCTTCTTGCGCAAATGGCATATATAAAAGAGTGCCCCCGATAAAAATCGCCAGTAAAAATCCTCCCGCGATAAAACGGGCAGGTTTTTCAAATACGACTCGGTAAAGTACCTCGATTCGCTTCAAGCGCACCTCACGCGCTGACAGTCTATGCCGCATCACGACATCTCCTTCACTTCTATTATTCTAAGCCTCATGTTACTCTTCACCTTTCTAAATGCCAACAAGAAAATGTATCTCTAACGCTTTTTTCGATTTTTTGGTATTATGGGAGATAGACTTTAAGAATGTTGAGGAGGTTGAATGAAACCGTGGACCCTAGTACGGTAGATCATTCGATAGAGGATGTCTCACGAAGGTTAGAGCGTCAATCACAATGTATGCCCGCTCACCTTTATTTTCAGCTAGAAGAGTTACTCAATTGGTCACTCGAGCAAGAAGTCGTGAATCAATTGTACGCATTGTTAAAAAAATACGACGTATTAACCGATATAGAGCGTGAAGAACGAAATATCAGCATTCAAATGTTGATTGATGAAAACGGCGCTTAATCATCGGGAACGCATGTTGCGGGAGACGAGTGGCGTCTCTCGCTTTTTTTGTCCTGATTTATTTCGGAAAGGTGGAAAACAAAGACATGGATGTCGTTACGTTAGTCGGACTCATACTCGGGTTCCTCACCCTCGTCGGTGGAATGCTATTAAAAGGAGCAGGTGTTGCGCCGCTGATCAACCCTGCCGCAATGGTTATCATTTTCGTCGGTACAGCCGCGGCCGTCAGTATCGCTGTATCGAAGGAACAACTTCAGAACGTTCCAAAACTATTTAAAATCTTGTTCAAAAAACAAGAACTACCAAGCAAGTCTGGATTGCTCACGCAATTCGTCGACTTGTCGACACAAGCCCGAAAAGAGGGACTCCTCTCCCTTGAAACGGCACTCGAACAAGTCGAAGAACCATTTTTACGCCAAGGCATGATGATGGTCATCGACGGTCAACCTTCCGAATATATCGCGGAAGTCATGTCACGCGACATCGAGAATATGGAACAGCGCCATAAAGCAAACGCCGATATTTTCACACAGGCCGGGACATATGCCCCAACACTCGGGGTACTCGGAGCCGTTATCGGATTGATTGCTGCCTTGAAAGACTTATCCGATATCGAAAAGCTCGGACATGCCATTTCAGCGGCCTTCGTCGCGACACTATTCGGGATTTTCACCGGATATGTGCTTTGGTTCCCGTTTGCCAATAAATTGAAGCAGTATTCGAAGAGTGAAGTCATCATCAAGGAAATGATGATTGAAGGGATTTTATCGATTCAAAGTGGTGAATCTCCAAAAACGCTAGAAGATAAACTGTCTGTGTATTTGTCTCCAAAGGAGCGAGCTGACTATGAAGCGCAAAAAGAAGCATGATCATGAAGAACACATTCCCGAAGGCTGGCTGATTCCTTACGCCGATTTGTTGACCCTGTTGCTCGCGCTTTTCATCGTACTATTCGCATCGAGTAACATCGACCAGACAAAGCTTGAGAAAATGTCACAGTCTTTCAACCAGGTGTTCTCCGGAGGCATCAGCGTCTTTCAAGCTTCGACTGCCTCAAACAGTGACATCGAACGTACAGACAAGACCAATACGACCGCCAACCCACGAACGTATGAATTGGCTCAACTTGATGAATTAAAAGAAGATGTAAACAAATACATTAAAAAGAATGGTCTCGAAAGCCAAATCAAAGCGACGATCAATTCAAGCGGTCTCGTCTTGACGATTCAAGATCGTGCCCTGTTCAACTTAGGAGAGGCGACACTCGATGCCGATGCTCGTGCCGTCGCACAAAACATCAGTCAGATTTTAGAGAAGGCGGGCAAGCGAGAGATTGTCGTCTCCGGTCATACGGATAACATTCCAATTAATACGGCACGTTTCCCGTCAAACTGGGAACTCAGTTCGGCACGTGCGACCGCGTTCATGCGTGGTCTTTTGGCAAATGATGCCTTGAACCCGGCCCAATTCACACTCGCGAGTTACGGTGAGTTTAAACCGATCGCGACGAACGATACAGAAGAAGGTCGCTCTAAAAACCGACGCGTTGAAGTGTTGATTAAACCACTCGTCAACCTTTCTGAAGGCGAACCGAAGATGATTGAAACCATCACCTTACCCAACTAATAATCACCCACTCGTTTGAGTGGGTGATTTGTGTTATTGCATTAATTTAAAGTAGCGTCTCGCAAGTTCGGTGAGCGGACTTTCGAACAAACGTTTCCGCCAGTAAAGGTCTGTCACTTTCTTCACGGCCTCACTTCGCGACGGATACGGGTAAATCATACGGGACAGCTTCCCGATTTTGTCGCCACGTTGCATCGCATAGACGACAATTTGCATCCAATCCCCCGCAGATTCACCGACTGCATGAGCTCCGATGATTTTTCCATTTTTCTTCGTAATCACTTTGACAAAGCCTGCTTCTTGACGTTCAGCAATGAAGCGGTCCACTTCGGACAGTTTCGCTTCATACGTCTCAATGTCGTCGCCATAACGCTCGCGCGCTTCTTTCTCTGTCATCCCGACATGGAACACCTCAGGGTCTGTGAATGTGATCCACGGGAGCTTGCTGTAGTCGACCTTGTTCCATAATCCAAAGAGCGCGTTCGCGACAACCGCTTTCCCTTCTTCTCCAGCGGCATGTGTGAATGGGAGCGTCTTGATCGTATCGCCAATGGCAAAGATATGAGATTGTGACGTCCGATATGACGACGAGACATCGATATACCCTTTCGTCACCTGAACGTTCGCCCGGTCGAGACGGAGCGCATCGATTCGGGGAACGCGACCTGTCGCCATCAGCAGTTTGTCCGCTTCATATTCGACCGTTTCGCCGTTCACCTCTGTCGTGACACGAATGCGGCCATCGACTTCATCGACTCGATTGACCTTTACGCCGATTTTTAGGCGCATCGCCATCTCGAGTTGAGATTTCAAATAGGTGGCGACGTCCTCGTCTTCTTTAGGTAGGAAATCATCCTGTGCCTCGAGCACGGTCACTTGTGAGCCGAGTCGGACAAAGGACTGAGCCAATTCAAGTCCGACCGTTCCGGCGCCGATGACAATCAGGCTCTCCGGGAGCGTCTCTTCTTCAAAGACCGTTTCGTTCGTTAAGTATGGGACTTGATCGAGTCCATCAATCGGAGGAACTGTCGGTTTCGACCCCGTCGAGATGACAAATTTTTTCCCGATCAATAACTCGTTCCCTACTTTTAATTCGTGCGGACTTTGGAACGAGGCTTCTCCGATATAGACGTCGACGCCAATCTTTTCAAAACGTTCTGTTCCGTCATGGTCTTGAATAATGGCACGTGCTTTGTCGACACGCGCTTTTGACATTTGATAATGCTCTTGTCCATTGAACTCGGTTCCGAGAACTCGGGCCGCGCGCATCATCGCATTCGCTTCTTTTGAAGCAGCAATCAACGCTTTCGATGGCACACATCCGACATGCAGACAGTCACCACCTAAATGTTTGTTCTTTTCAACAAGCGCGACTTTCGCGCCTAAATTCGCAGCCCCTGCGGCCACTGTCATCCCGGCAGCACCGCCACCGATGACAATCAACTGATAGTCCTTCATCGAATCAACCTCCGGTATCGTTCGCTCACATCTTCCATTCGTTTTCGATTCACGCCAAAGTCTGAATAGCCGACACGGGACGCAGATCGAAACTCAACTTGTTGAGTAGCGTCATCAAATAGAAAATCGATATCATCTTTAAATCGCATCACTTTCGAAGTCACTACATAATGAAGTCCTTCATCTGTTTCCTTCACCAATTCAGCCCGCGGCAACTGATTCATCGCCATCTTCATGGCTTCGATCGATTGCCCGCGGCTGCCCGCATACGGCAGTGGGTCCATCCGCAATTCTTCAATTGAAGTTTGGGTTGAAACAGCATTCGGACTTCCTTTTAACGGCTTCAAAGATTGATTGGCCATTATAAAAACCTCCCTCAGTCTACATACATCTATATGTAGCCTGAATTCGGGAGGTTTAATCCTATTAATGTAGTTCACTCGGGTCGAGCGGCAATAAGACGGTCACTGTCGTCCCGTGTCCGACCTCGCTCTCGATGACGAGTTTGCCTTCATGCGCTTCGATCAATTCTTTTGAAATCGCAAGCCCAAGCCCGCTACTACCTTCTGTGACATGAGCCTGATAGAACATCTCGGTGATGCGCTGCAAATGCTCTCGTGAAATGCCGGGACCTTCATCGATAATGGAGATAAAGGCGACACGTTCCGATTGTACGAAGCGGATGGTCAACGTTCCTCCGTCTGGCGAGAAACGAATCGCGTTCTCGAGAATGTTTAAAAACACTTGTTTCAAACGATTCTCATCAAATAGTCCAACCGATTTTTGAGGATAGCGTTCGATGAGTGTGATGCCTTTGTCTTCAAGTGACTGTTTTAATTGCAGTGTCACTTGACGTAACAAAGAGACCAGGTCCAGTTCTTGGCGATACAAGACCAACCGACTCTCTTCAATTTTTGTATAGTCAAGAAGCTGTTCGACGAGACCGATCATGCGCTCTGTCTCCGAATGGATGATGCTTAAACCGAGCTCTGTCTCTTCAGACAGTTTCTCATCACCACCCCGAATCGTCTCGGTCCATCCCTTAATCGATGTGAGTGGTGTCCTGAGTTCGTGCGACACGCTCGAGAGGAATTCGTTACGTGTCGACTGATGCTGCTGGACTTTCGCGCCTAAATACGTGAGCGTTCGAGCCAAGGCTCCAAGCTCATGTTTCTCATTTGACTCAACGGATACATCGAAGTCGCCCTGAGCCATCTCATCCGCCGCCTCGATGATGTGACGAATCGGTCTGACGAAGCGATCGGCAATCCGGATGACGGTGTATAGGGCGAGCAACCAGATCAAGACACCAATCATGACGACCGTCATCCAAATTTCGCGAATGAGCGTGTCTAAATCTTCAAGCGGTCGCGTGAAACTGATGGCAAACTCGGACGTATCGTTCGTCATAATGGGACTCGTGACTGACAAGTAATGTTCATCCCCGACGTCATAGTCCTGCACGACGGACTCTCCTTGCGACAATTGCTGTAACTGTTCTTGAGAGAATGAGGCCTGCCTTGTTCGTTGTCCCGTCGTTTTGACAATCGAACCGCTCCGGTCGACAATCGTCAAATCAGTTCCAGGATATCCGAATGTCCGGACGAGGACGGAAAAGGCACTCGGCGTCTCAAACCCTACTTGGGCTTGAGGGTATAGATATGCACTCGTGGTCGCATGACTCAGTAACGCTTCTGACTCATACTCGTAATAGTAGCGATACGTCCCGTAAGACAAAACGCTGACGAGTAAGAGCAAGACGATCGTCACGACAATCATCATGCGAATGACTAACTGTTGTTTCATGCCTCATGTCTCCGCCATTTATATCCGTGACCCCACAACGTCTCGATGTAGACCGGATGACTCGGGTCATCTTCAATTTTTTGACGCAAGCGACGAATGTTGACGTCGACTGTCTTTCGGTCACCGAAATAGTTGACGCCCCATACCGCATCGAGTAGCGCATCACGTGACAAGACGATTTCTTCGTTTTGGACGAGATGACAGATCAAGTCATACTCCGTCGGCGTCAAATCGATCGACTGTCCATACTTCGTCACTTGTTTTGCGGCGAGGTCGATTGCGAACGGTCCCGACTTCAAGCGTTTCGAATCTTTTCGTTTCACTTTTTCGACACGGCGCAACAACGCTTGGATGCGCGCCACTAATTCACCTGGACTGAACGGTTTGGCGATGTAGTCGTCTGCACCTTTACCGAGCCCTTCAATTTTATCTTCTTCGAGCGTCCGTGCCGTCAACATGATGATCCCTACATTTTCGTCAAGATCACGAATGGCAGCACATGCTTCGAATCCGTCCATTTCCGGCATCATGACATCCAATAGGACGACATCGAACGGTTCACGGTCAAATGCGGTGACCGCTTCTCGACCGTTCGTCGCCTCAAAGACGTCGAATCCGGCTCGTTTTAAATTGACAATAATGAAGCTGCGAATCGCATGTTCATCCTCAGCTACTAAAATTCGATTCATATCGATTTCCACCTCTTCTAGAGTTCACTTCTCTACATTATAGTTACGTTTTTGCGACAAGGTTGTCAATTGACCTTAAAAAGGTTTAGGATGGAGTCATTAGATTCTGAAGGAGGACCCCCTACTACTATGAGTTACAAGATGATTGTATTGGATATGGATGATACGCTCCTCACGAGCGACCATACGATTTCCCCTAAGACAAAAGAAGCACTTCTCGATGCACAGGCGCGCGGCTATAAAGTCGTTCTCGCGAGCGGACGACCAACGTTTGCGATGTGGGATGTAGCCCGTGAATTAGAACTTGCGAAATACGGAAGCTACATCTTATCGTTCAACGGTGCCTCAGTCATCGATTGTGCGACGAACGAGGAGATTTTTTCGAGCACGCTCCAGCCGGATACAGTCGCCCATCTCCATGATATCAGTGAACGGGAAGGAATCGCGATTCATACGTACGTCGGTAACGAAATCGTAACCGATCGCCCGAACCCTTATACGGATATCGAAGGTGAATTGACGGGAATGCCGGTCATTCATGTCGACAACTTTAAAGATGCCGTGACAGCCCCGGTCGTCAAATGTTTGATGCTTGCAGATGGCGACACACTCGCTCCGATCGAAACAAAGCTACAAACAGAATTGGCTGGAAAATTGGCTGTGGCCCGTTCAAAACCGTTCTTCCTTGAGTTTACGGAAGCAGGTGTCACAAAAGGAACGAGTCTCGCCTTCCTTGCAGATCAACTCGGCATCGCACAAAAAGAAGTCATCGCTTGCGGTGACGGAAACAATGATTTGACGATGATTGAATGGGCCGGCCTCGGTGTCGCGATGGGAAATGCTAACACGACGGTCAAAGGGAAAGCGGACTTCATCACAAAATCAAACAACGAAGACGGAATCGCTCATGTCATCGAAACGTACATGGCGGACGTACTCCTCACGTAATAAGCTTCTGATTGTAGAATGGGAGGAAGGAAGATGAATAAAGGGTTGAAACGAGCTGGAGTCGGATTGATTGGAACTGCGGTCGCAGGAGCGGCTTATGTGTTCCTTTCACCTAAACCAGCCACACGTTTAATCAAAACTTCGTTCGCAGGGGGGAACGAAGTGGAGATGAAGGGATTCGAGGAAGTCGTTCAAAAGACGTCTGTCCGAAAAGACATCGACTACTTGTCTTCTTATGACAACGGAACGTTTGATTTGATTCGCTATGAAGGCGACCGAAAACCTGTCCCAACAATCTTTTGGGTGCATGGTGGGTCGTTCGTCGGTGGGGATAAATCGGATGTGTTAAAATATGCCACTTCGATTGCGAGTAATGGCTATAACGTCGTCAGTATCAATTACGCACTCGCACCTGACGTGATGTATCCGACCCCGCTCAAACAAATCGAAGAGGCGTACTCGTTCATTGCTGAGAACAATGACCGCTTCCGACTCGATTTGGACCGCGTCTTCTTTGCAGGTGATTCGAATGGTGGACAGCTCGTTGCACAGTTTGTCGGCGTCCAGTTGAATGACGACTATTCACCTTCTGCTGAAGTGGGACAAGTCGTACCAAAATCCTCTATCCTCGGTACCGTCCTCTTGTCTGCACCGCTCGACTTGAAGCGCACATGGCTCGAATCATCGAAATCGGTGAACCGCTTCTTGTTCAAACGAATCGGATGGGCATACTTCGGCACGTACAATTGGGAGACTCTCCCGGTCGTTGCTGAAGCATCGCCACTCGTCAATGTACCGGCTACATTCGCCCCAACGTTTATCGCGGACGGGAATGACCATTCCTTTGAGGAACAGGCCAAAGAATTTGCGACGATTCTTTCAGGACGGACGGATGTCACGACTGTCTTTTATGATCGGAATGAGCACGAGCTCGGACATAATTATTACTTCGAAATGGACCGCCCAGCGGCCAATTCCACGTATCGTCGTTTGATTACGTTCTTACGTGAAACGACAAATCAATCTGTATAACGCACAAGAGGCGACGTTCTCCTACTATGGAAAACGTCGCCTCTTTTCGTTAGCGCAATAGGTCGAACGCGCGACCAATCAATTCATTTCGGGATGGGGAAGTCTGACGCAACGCTTCAAGACGTTCAATCAATGTCTGTTTCAGTCCTTCATCCTTCACCAGTTCCAGACACTCGATGTGTAATAACCAGGCGTCAGGGTGGTGCGTTAAGATCTCTGGGATGAGACCGTCGATTGATTCTCCCCGCTCACGCATGAGATGAATGCGATTGAACATCGGATCATCGTTTGTCCATACACGCTCATCCCGTTCAATGATCACCGGTTTTTCAATCATCATCAACTCGTCTACCGTGGTTCCCGGGAAAACTGATGGAAGTGAGTCGACACGTACCTCAAGTGAGTCGAGAGGAATCGTTCGTCCTTCTAACTGAACGGTCACATCCTTGAGTAAATCAGATGCACATGCGTGACGAACAGTCGTCCCGTCCTCAAAGAGGTCATCGCGACCCAGCGCTGATTCCGTGTCATGGACAACGAGGAGTCCATGACGCTCTCGTTTCGTTAACTGACCATTTTTTACAATGGTACATTCATCCCATTGAATGAGCGTATGTTCTTTCGACTCCGTCATGTGACGAACGATGCCGACACGTTCTGATCCATCTTCAAGTCGAATCGTCGATTGACTTCCCGATGCCAACGCTTTCGCCACAGATTCAATCCCACCTTTTCGAATCGCCATTCTTCCCTCTAGTTCATCTAAGACAGAAGAGAGCGTCTCAAAGTTTGGAATAACGAATAGCTCTTTTTGCATGTTTGTCACGTCTTGCTTCGTCTGTAGCGCGTGCTCCAAGTCGAATGGATGTTTGACGACCGCATCTGTCAGACAGTGACGGCTCTCTCCTACCGATGATAAGAGGCCTGCCCCGTAAATCATCGGGTTGTCGAGGTCACCAATCAATCCGAATTCAACGGTCCACCAAAAGATACGCGCGACCTGTTGTGCTTCAGAAAAGCCAGTCACTTGCGCTTTCGCCTCATGTACGGCTTTCTCCGCCGCCTCGATGTCCTGTTCAGTCGAATTCGCATTCTCCTTCACAATCGTCAAGCGTTTCAATGCGGCGAACGAGGCATGTTCTTCTCGGTTCATGAACGCCTTGGCCCCTAATTGACCGAAGCGTTTGACGATTGCCGAAAACGTCGGGTCCATCAACATTGGCGCATGTCCCGCCGCCTCGTGAATGATGTCAGGGGCTGGACTGTATAAAATATTCTCGACTTTCCGAATGTCTGTCGCGACCGGGAGCATCCCGTTTCCTTGGAAGTCAAAAAAGGCAACGCCGGGGATGAGTCCATCCACTGCGACCGTCGACCATCCTGCCGCCTGCATCTCATCCGTCATCTGTTCGACGTTCGGCAATCGATCCGGCCCCATTCCCGTCCGTTTCAATCCTTCGATGTAAAACGGATGCGCCTTCCCTTCTAACGTGTGCAAGTTCAACCGCAACACGAAACGCCAAACGGCGTGATCCGTTGGTGTGTATTCATTGTAGAACTGCGGTGAAATATGTGGGGCTAGGTGTTTTGGAATCGATTGTGTCAACATGTGAAGTCCTCCTTTGAAATCAAAAAAATCCCTATCGATTGAATCGATAGGGACGACAAAGCCGCGGTACCACCCTGGTTGCTAGAAAAATATCTAGCCGCTTGATCCGATAACGGGGGACCGCTCAATGATGAGAGCTCAGGAACTGTAATTCGATTCATCTTTTGGGCGTGTTCGCAGCACCACACGCTCTCTGGGCCAGGGAAGATGTCTCTACTTCGGTTCTTTCTTCGCTTTTCTTACATATCCAATTCTTTATCTTTTCTGCAGTTATGCTGTTATGCATATATGCTTTTAAGCACTAAAGTGACGTCTTGTTAGTTACTGTACCAAAGGTTTTTCGACGCGTCAACAAAAAACAGCCTACGAATTTTCGTAGACTGTCATAAACACCATTCAATTGGGGGTTTTCCCCACTCCTTCAATGCATCGTTCACTTGAGAGAATGGCTTAGAGCCGAAGAATCCACGATGGGACGACAAAGGACTTGGATGAACGGACGTAAGCACTTTATGTTGGTCTCCAATCCATTTCATTTTCTTCTTCGCATCATTTCCCCACAAGATGAATACAATCGGTTCCTCACGACTCCCAAGCCGCTCAATGATAGAGTCAGTGAACTGTTCCCACCCTTTTCCACGGTGAGAGCCCGCCTTCCCCGCTTCAACCGTCAGTGCCGTATTTAAGAGCAGGACGCCTTGTTTCGCCCATTTCTCGAGGTTGCCACTCTTCGGGAGATCACACCCAACGTCATCTTTTAGTTCTTGAAAAATGTTTCGTAAAGACGGCGGGAAACGTACTCCGTCCTGCACCGAAAAACTGAGTCCATGCGCTTGGTTCGGTCCGTGATACGGATCTTGTCCTAAAATGACGCACTTCACCTCACTGAATTTCGTGTAAATAAATGCGTTCCAAATATCTTCTCGGGTCGGGTAAACGATCGTTTCTTCATACGCTTGGTCAACGAATTGCTTTAGTTGTTGAAAGTAAGGTTGTTTCATCTCTTCTTGGATAATATCCGTCCAATCTCCAAGTAATCGACTCGATAACTGATCTGCCATTGCATACTCCCCTTTCCCTTTGTATCATACCCAAAATGATTGCATACAAAAAGACGAGTCAGTCGACTCGTCTCTCTAGGTTATACCGTTACTGCGCCTGCAACTTCTTTCGCAAGTGCTTCAGCTTTCGCTTTCGCGTCCGCAACGATTTCTTCGATTTTGTCTGGGTATTGGTTCATCCCTTCAACCGCTACCGTCGTTACTTCAGATACACCGACGAACGCGAGCGCTTGGCGAAGGTATGCGTCTGCGAAGTTAAGGTCAGTTCCTGTGTAGATTCCGCCTGTCCCTTGGATGTGGATCGCTTGTTTGTTTTCAAGCAAGCCGACAGGACCTTGCTCCGTGTAACGGAACGTTTTACCTGCCATGAGCACGCTATCGAGGAACATTTTCATACGTGCTGGGAAGAAGAAGTTCCACATTGGAGTCGCGAACACGTAAAGGTCCGCTTCCATGAATTTCTCAAGCATGCCGCTCATTGTGCCTACCTTTTTCGCTTCTACATCAGTGAGCGCTTCGCCTGAAGCGAATTTGCCCCATGCACTGAGCACATCTCCGTCGATTTCTTGAACATCAACATCGTAGAGTTCGATTGCTTCCACTTCGATTGATGGATTTTCTGCTTGGAGTGTCGAAACGAATGTTTCTGCCACTTGTTTGCTGTATGAAAGTTCAGTTGGTTTCGGGTTAGCCGATACATATAATACTTTAGTCATCGTGTAATCCTCCATTTGTGTAATCTCTAATTTTTCAATAACAGTTAGAACTATATCATCTGTATATCTCATCGTCAATTATTTTAATTTCAAGATATTGAATAAAAAAGCAACGGGCTTTATTTGCCCGCTGCGTTATAACCGACTCGTTTCAATAACGAAATCAATTGTTCCGTCTCTTCATCACTTAACGGTCCATATATATCTTTGAAGATTTCAATATGTTGCGGATAGACGACGTCCATGAGCGCCTTTCCATCGTCTGTCAATGAAGCATATGTGACACGTCGGTCAGACGGGCAGGCGATTCGTTCAATCAGCCCTCGCTTCTCCAACTTATCGATCACATATGTCACGCTACCGCTCGTAATCAAAATCTGATCCCCAATTTGTTGCAACGGGGTGTCTCCTCGTTTATACAGTACGGATAAAACACCGAACTCTGTTGAATTTAACTGGTGGCGTCGTAAATCTTCTTTCACACGATCACTGATGGCATCCATCGTACGCGCAAGAACAACCCACGCCTTCAATTCAAGGGATTCAATCATGTCGGTTTCACCTCAATTCGTTCATCGTATATCACTAGTATAGCAGGACTTATGCAGTATAAGCCGGGAAAAATACTTCGTCAAGGAACTTCTTCATTGTCGCCCATGTCGGAAACGTTTAGAATGGTAGTATTGTGATTTTAAGAAAGGGTGGACCGTATGCGTGAGTATTACGAAATTTCATTGACGATTAGACGGGAGTTTTTGCATGCTGTCATCGATTTGTTGAATCGGGAAGGCATCGCACCGGACTATGCGCTCGAAAAAGAAGGCGCGGTCTTTTTATTATTCAATCATTTACCTTGGCCAAACGTGACCCGTGAACCGCATGCCGTGGAACGTTTCTTATTGACGTTGAAACGATCGGACTATTTATTCGTCAAAACGAAACGTAAATCACCGGTCCCCGATCATGAACCGGTCGCCTGTATGGGGGCTCTCGTCTCCCCGTTCAATGAACATTTGCGCATCGAACTTGCCGTGGACGAGTCGGAAGCAAGTCATTTAGATATGTCCGCATTCCGTCATTATTAAACAATCGAATGCCCAACGCATCCCCTTGAAGATTAGAGCGAGATAGCTAATCGACATGGGGATTTTTTAGGAGTATCTGCTTTCTTTGACGGGAATAAAGGACAGTATTCGAGTTGAAAAGGAGACATGTTGGAATGGACACAGTCATGTTAATCGTCAATCCATCCTCAGGGAAAGAGTTGGGGGAACAACACGCAACACATGCCGAAGAGGTGTTGCGCGAACGATATGGACACGTCGATGTCCGCTTCACTGAAAAGGAACAGGATGCGACGAACTTCGCACGTGAAGCGGCAGAAAAGCACTATCAGGCCGTCATTGCGATGGGTGGGGACGGAACCTTGAACGAAGCGGTGACCGGTCTAGCCGAGGCTACTCATCGACCTGACTTCGGCATCATTCCACTTGGGACGGTCAACGACCTCGCCCGTGCACTCGGTGTCCCAAGTGACCCTAAACAAGCAATCGAGGCTCTCCGCGACGCTGAACCGACACCGATGGATATCGGAACGTATGAGAACGGTTATTTCATGAACGTCATCGCCATCGGGCTCATTGCCGAAGCTGTCGACGAAGTAAGTGTGGAAGAGAAGACGAAATGGGGACCGTTCGCTTACTTGATTGAGGGTGTAAAAGCGTTCCGTGAACATAGTCCTTATGAGTTGGCGCTTGACAGTAAAGACGGGGAGTTTGATGGCGAGGCTTATCTCGTCGTCATCGCCTTGACGAACTCGGTCGGAGGATTTGAAAACTTCGAACCAGACGCGCGGCTGAATGATGGGCTTCTTCATGTCTATATCTTTGAAGAACTCGGGTTAAAGGACGCACTTCAATTAACACCCGCCCTCTTCACAGGAAAGTTGAAGGAAACAGATAGCGTCACCTCGTTTTGTACGAAACGGGTTAAGGTGACCTCACCCGAGGCGCTTCCTGTAAATGCTGACGGGGACACAGGGGGCACGCTCCCACTTACTTTTGAAGTATTGCCGAGCCATTTAAACGTATTAAAGCCGGTCTAAGAGCAGGAGTTTTGACGATTGAATCGAATGTGTTCAAGCGAGAAAGGAGAATGACCTATCAACATCTCGCTTGTTCCATTAAAAACTGCATCCGGCGACATCGTCGATACATTCAATCGTTGGAATAACGATCCTGAGATCGTACACCTTATTCGACCGAGCCGCTCCGAAGAAGAATTGACCGCCCATTATGAGATGACGGTTGACGATTTAGAAGAACGACTCTTAACGCACGATATCTTCCTCATCTACGCAGATGACCATCTCGTCGGAGAAATGAACGTCATGTATGACCCGCCTCATTTATATCGACAAGAACCCGGTACAGCTTGGCTCGGTTTCGTCATCGGCGAATCTGTAGGTCGCGGAAAAGGCGTTGGCACAGAAGCTCTTCGTTTGTTAGAAGAGCAATTGCGAGCCAAACAAACACCTCGTATGGAACTTGGCGTATTCGCTTTCAACCATGCGGCCCATCGTCTCTATACGAAATGTGGATATCAAGAAATCGGCCGGATCGAGCACTTCACCTACTGGGACGGTCAATTTTGGTCCGATATTCGGATGGAAAAACGACTCGACGAAAAACCCTTTCACGCCAAGTGAAAGGGTTTTGACTTAGTTCTTTAAGTTCTCGACTTCGACGATCCGGAAGCCTTTTTGTTCAAGTTTCGAGACAACCTTGTTTTTCATGTCTTCTTCACAGTCCGGTGGTAGTGTCACGAGTACCCGACGCAAGACTTTACTTTTCGCATCGAGCGTCATCAAGCTCGCGATTGATGTATATTTGTTCACGATTTTCGTGATCTTCTCAAGTGCCCCTGCCTGTTCGCTCAAGGCGATTGTCAAGACGTAACTACCCGTGTCGCGACTCCATGCTTCTTCGAGCATCCCGAGCATCTTGCCGTGGGGAAGAATGCCATAGAATTCATTGCTTTCATCTTTCAATACAGCAATGTACGGCAACTCTTTGATTGAGAAAAATACTTCAAAGAATCCATCTGACTCATGGACGTACTTTTGTGTATTCTTGATGAGTGTCATCACATTATCGTCCATGTTTTCCCCGTTCATTCCATGACGATAAATATGCATCTTGTAAATGTTACCGCGGAAAAAATTCCCCGTCTCGTCTAAAACAGGTACACAACGGTATCCTGTTTCTTCAAGCGTATGAAGCGCTTCCCGCAATGTTGCCTTTTCACTGATGGTGACAACATCTTTCTTCGGGATACATAAGCTATGCACTAACATGCGTTTTCCTCCCAGTCAATAATAAAGTGGTCTACACCCTATTCATTATTATTCCCCAAATATGATGAACATCCTGCATACTTTTTCTGAAAAGTTATGAACACGTCTCATAATCCTTGCATTTGTCGGAATTCAAAAAAGTCGTTATAGTGAAACTATCCAAACAGACAAAGGGGATGGACGATTATGACGATGAAAAAAGCATTGACGATTGCCGGTTCTGACACAAGTGGTGGCGCGGGAATCCAAGCCGACCTCAAAACGATGGAAGAACTCGGTGTGTATGGTATGACAGCCTTGACGGTCATCGTGGCACAAGACCCACATAACGCATGGAATCACGAAGTCTTTCCAATCGACACGACCTTGATTGAGAAGCAAATCGATACGGTGCTCGCCGGAATCGGCGTCGATGCCGTGAAGACAGGTATGCTTCCGACACCTGAAATCATCGAACTCGCCGCACGTAAAATCAAAGAATACGGCATCCAGAATGCCGTCGTCGACCCAGTCATGGCATGTAAAGGTGCGGATGAGATTCTTGATCCGAACGTCGCGGTCGCGATGCGTCAACACCTCGTTCCAGTCGCAAAAATTATCACACCGAACTTATTCGAGGCGCGTATGCTCGCTGGCCTCGATAAAACACCTGCAACGATGGACGAAATCAAAGAAGCCGCTCGTTTAATCCACGAACTCGGCGCAGAGATTGTCATCGTCAAAGTCGGTGGCAAACTCGGATTTGATACCGCATTCGACGTCTTGTACGATGGAAACGAATTCCGCCTTCTCGAAAGTGAAAAAATCGAGCCTGCGTTCACACACGGCGGCGGATGTACGTTCTCGTCTGCCATCGCGGCCTCACTCGCAAACGGTCATACGGTCGAAGAAGCGATTGAAATCGGAAAAGAATTCATCACAGAAGCTGTTCGTCATTCATTCCGTCTCAACCAATACGTTGGACCGACGAACCATACCGGATACCGTAAAAAAGTAGCAACACAATCGTAAACAGATGACCCGGAACTACGTGTTTCGGGTCATCCTTTCCATTGGAGGGACAGACGTGAAAGCGATTCAACCTGATCACATTCAGCACTATTTAGACAATCACGTCGCGACACCACTTTTCGTCCATGTCGAGACGACGAACGGTGCCTACGCGACACATAATGACCCGGACTTTCATAACGCCGGGATGTTTATCCGTAATGCCAAAATCGAATACAGCATCGGTCAAATTAAAGGAAATGGTCCCTATCGTGTCGGTTTAAAACTCGATCACGGTTGGCTCTATGTCGAGGGATTGACCGACTATGAAATGCACGAAGAACAGTTGTTACTCGCCGGTCACGATCGTCTCGGTCGTCTCGCATGTGCGCTGCACATCGATATCAAGCCACTCCCACAAGGCGCATCGGAGGTGGAGAATCAATGAATGGACCGTTACTCGTCATATTCCCACACCCGGACGATGAGGCGTTCAGCTCGGCCGGAACGATTATCCAACATCGTCAAAGAGGACTACCCGTCACATACGTCTGCTTGACGCTCGGTGAAATGGGACGCAACATGGGTTCCCCGATTTTTACGACACGTGAAGAACTGCCGAAAATTCGAAAACATGAACTCGAAGAAGCATGTCGCATGATGGGCATCGAGGACCTGCGCATGTGGGGTCTTCGTGACAAGACCGTCGAATTTGAGGACGAGGCCGAGCTCGCTGGTCGCTTCCGCGCATTGATTGACGAAGTGAAGCCGGAAACCGTCATCTCATTCTATCCAGGATATGCCGTCCACCCGGACCATGAAGCGACAGCCCGTGCCGTCGTACGTGCGCTTCAAGAGATTGGCGAGACGCGCCCTGAGTTCTTAGGTGTCGCCTTTGACCGCCGCACAGAAGACGAACTCGGACAACCTCACGTCATCGTCGATGTAACGGAAGAGAGCGAACAAAAGAAAGATGCCCTGTTTGCCCACCGGTCTCAGACGGAAGGTCTGCTTCGTGCGATCGATAACGCAGAAAACGCCCACGTCATGGAGTTACTCCAACGTGAGCGCTTCTATCATTATCCGTTCTCATGATTCATAGGCTAGACGGGTCATATAAAGCAATGCCCCAACGGTCCCAAGACCGATTAACGTTCCGAATACTACAACGATTTGTCCCATGTTTTCACCTCTTCTAGACTGTACGAACAATTCCATTCATTGGTTTCAAACACGTGCCATTCGCACGTGTTTTTTTCAGAAGTAAAGTACGTAAATCACAACAGCCAATACGATTCGATAAATCGCAAACGGCATCAATTTCACTTTGTTGATCAACTTCAAAAAGAATTTAATCGAAAGAAGTGCGAACAAAAACGCGCTGACGAAACCGACGACAAACACGGGTAACGTATCGAGCGTGAAATACGTCCACTTGCTATAGAGTGACAATGCACTCGCTCCAAACATGATTGGTACCGCCATGATGAACGTAAAATCTGCCGCTGCCCGGTGACTCATTCCGAGGAGAACCCCTCCAGAAATCGTTGAACCGGACCGTGAGAACCCTGGCCATAGCGAAAAACATTGAATCAAGCCGACACCAAGTGCTTGCTTATACGTGATGTCATCGAGCGTAGCGGTCGTCTGACGCTTCACACCGGATAAATCTGCGGCAATCATAAAGAACGCACCGACGACTAACCCAATCAACACCGTCTTGACCGAGAAGAGATGTGTATCGATGTAGTCCTCAAACAGTACACCGAGGACGCCAGCAGGCAGCAATCCGATCAAAATATGTACGAGATTGAATTGGCGTGTGGTTCCGCTTTGCCTTAGAGTGAGCAAAGACTTCGGATTCAGTAACGTTTTGAACCGGTCCCGAAAGACGACCACGACCGCTAAAATCGACCCTAATTGAATGACGATTTTAAACGTGTTCGCTACTTCCTGCCCTAAAAACTGACTCGAATTCAACCAGAGACCATCCACGAGAATCATATGACCGGTCGACGAGACCGGGGCAAATTCCGTCAATCCCTCGACGACACCTAATAAAAATCCTACAAATAATTCATACCATTCCACATTGTTTCTCCTATTGATTCATCAAGATTGTTCTCATCATACACTTCTCGACACAATCTTTCGTCCGTCTTAAGACGTAAAAACAGACATGGCTTATGACCCATGTCTGTAAAGATTAACGGATAGTCGCATGAACGAACCAAACGACAAGCCCGATTAAGATGAACGCCAAAAATAGCGACACTGTCGTTCCTACAATAAAGACCAGCCCCAACACAAGGATACCGAGATGCCATAGCATCGAGACAGATGATTCGGTCGTCGCTCGGATATCGGAAGGCACCTGATGATGCAAGAGCCCAAAATAGAGTGGCTCCATCGCACCATACAATAGAGCTAGGAGTCCCATCACACCGATTCCAATCGGACTCGGGAAAAACCCGACGATGAGAAATCCACCGCTCATTAACCAACCGAACCCGTTTAACCAACGCTTGGATGACGCAAATCGTATAAGCGTCCCCGCAAAAAGTTGACCAGGTAACTGAATCAAAAGCAGGACGCTTGAAATGGCACCGAACCAATAGATTGGGATGGATACATCACGTGCATACAGTTGCCAGAACTCATCGATGAAATTGAATGCGGACACGGCTGCCAAAAATCCGATGGTGACGTTACGAATGGATGTGTGCGACCACACAAATTGAAATCCTTTCAACAAGTGCCGCCACGTCAATCGGTCTTCTCCTTCGCCATGAACGGGTTCAACGAGAAATAAGCTACACACGGTCGCCATCAATAAACTGAGAATGGAAAGTCTGTAGTTCCACTCCAATGGAAGGTACTGAGCCAACATACTGCCACTCCATGCCGCCGTCACAGCGGCCATAATCCCAATCGCGTTCAGTTTTCCAAGAACCCGTTCGAACGACGACGCTTCATGACTTTCTTGTAAGGACTCGTATAGCAGCGCATTCTCCGCCCCACTTCGAATGACCGACCCAACGGCCGAACAGCTGATGGCGACAAAAAATCCGCTGAAGGTAAACGAGTATAACAAGATCCAAAACGATAACCACTCCAAGGCTACACCTGCCTGAATCAGCCGACGCCGTGTCGTTCGGTCCGCCCACACGCCGGTCGGCACCTCGAACAAGACGATGATGAGCGCATAGATCATCTCCAAGTAGACGACTTCTTGAATGGTGATGCCTCGCGATTCCCAAAACAACCGTTCAATCACGTATGCGGGAATCAGCCCTTCAAACCAACGAATCCACCCTAACCAAACAATGTTTCGACGAACTTAACTCGGTGAACGTGCTCGTTTTTTCATTTAAATCTCCTCCTTACTTGTCTATTCCCGAATACACAAAAAAACCACGAGACGAATCTCGTGGTCGACGTGTTATTTCAATAAGTTGAGCATCTCGCGATTGAATGCTGGAATATCATCCGGCTGACGGCTCGTCACGAGCTGGTTTTGGCAGACGACTACTTCTTTGTCCGCATATTTCGCTCCGGCATACTCCATGTCGACTTTGATCGATTTGTAGCCGGTCGCGTCACGACCTTCTAACGTCTTCGCCGTAATCAACAGCTGTGGTCCGTGACAGATGGCAAAGACAGGCTTTTTCGCATCCATGAAGGCTTTGGCGAACGAGACGAAACGCTCGTCCTCACGCAACAAGTCAGGTGAGAATCCGCCCGGCAAGAGAAGGGCATCAAAATCTTCTGGCGATACATCGTCAATCGATTGGTCGATGTTCACTTTCGCCTCCCCTTGTTTCCCTTCTACCGTATTACCCGCTTTCTTCTCGATCGTCACGACATCATGTCCCGCATCCACCAATGCGTCACGGGGACCCGTGAATTCTACATCTTCAAACATATCCGTAATGAGCGTTGCTACTTTTGCCATATCCTAAACACTCCCTTTGTTTGTTTTATGCACATAGGGACTGTTCCACAGGCATGAATCACTTAAACATCTCAAGTGGCATTCAACGGAATTTCGAGACGTATGGATTGTCGCGTTCAAAGAAGCGATACGGGTAGTCACGTGCCTCGCCCGTGTTCGGGATCCCGATACGGGGACCCGCCTCAATCACTACTCCTGCCTCACCCTCCGCGATGTAGAGTGGGTCTTGTTGAAAGGAATGGCCGTATAGATCCATTGTGATTCCGAGTGCTTTCGTCAACTTCCCTGGTCCGTTCGTCTGGTCATATCGCTTCACTCCGGGACGGTTCGAAGCAATCCATTCATGTCCTTGAATCGGTTCGACGGCTCGAATCAACACGGCTTCCGGTGTACCAACCGGACCACTGACCACGTTCAGGAGCGTATGTGTATGCATTTGATACGTGTATACATGCCCAGGTTGTCCGAACATGACTTCCGTTCGTTTCGTTCGACGCCCTCCGAAGCTATGCGCCGCCCGGTCGATGGCACCGAGGTAAGCCTCTGTCTCGACAATCTTCGCGATGATGTCACCTTCTGGATGTCGCCGCACCAAATATTGACCGAGTAAGGCGCGTGCCAATTCGAGTGTCGGTTGTTCATAAAATGCTAGATCGAGTCGCTTCATGGTTCCACCTCCGTTTCTCCTATTTTCTCAAAAGTCATATGTTGCACACAAAAAAGATGCCCTGCATGGCAGGACACCTCGATATTATGATGCGATTTTTAGCGATTCACGTTGCTTCCCCAATCGGACGTATCCCAAGATGATGGAGAAGACCGGGCTGAGCCAGAGGAAGAACGCAAATGGTGCGTATTCCAATACAGGCACGCCGAGTGTCGCTGCGAAGAACGCTCCGGAGACACCCCAAGGTATGAGCGGGTTGATGACGGTCCCGCCATCTTCAAGTGCCCGTGACAAGTAGCGCGGGTCGATCCCACGATCGATAAACCCTTGCTTGAACGCCTGACCCGGCAAGAGAATCGACAAGTACTGTTCTCCCGCGAGCAAGTTGACACCGATTGAACTGAGGACAACTGATAGGACCGAGCTCCCTGGTGACTTCAAACGCTCGAGCAACGATTCAACGATGGCTTGGAAGATACCGAGTTCACGTAATAAGCCACCGAACGCGAGGGCGATCAAGACGAGACTGACCGACCAGAGCATCGATTCAAGACCACCTTTATCGAGTACATTTGCAATCAATTCATTTTCGACACCTGACTTGAAGCCAGACTGCATGACACCGAGCCAGTTCGAGATGCTCCAGTTGCCTTGAACAAAACCGGCCGTCAACACACCCGCAAACATCCCAACGAGCATCGTCGGCAAGACCGGCATCCGACGGAACGCAAGCACTGCGACGAGCACAGGGGCAATCAACGTGAGCCATGAGAGGTCAAACCGTCCGCTGAGCGCGGCTTGCGCCTCTGCAATTTGTACCGTGTCGGCAGTTTGACCGCTACGTCCGAGGAACGTGAATAAAATCAACGTGATGATGAACGCTGGAATCGTCGTCCCCATCATGAAGCGAATGTGGTCGAACAGTTTGACACCCGCCACTGCCGGCGCAAAGTTCGTCGTATCCGACAACGGGCTCATCTTGTCTCCGAAGAGGGCACCCGATACGATCGCACCTGCGGCGAGCGCCGGCGAGATGCCTAGTGCCGTCCCGATTCCAAATAAGGCGACACCGACCGTTCCGACGGTTGTAAAGGCGCTTCCTGTGAAGGTCGAGACGATCATCGTGATTAATAAAACACTCGGTAAGAACCATTCAGCAGAGATTGTATTTAGACCGATGGAGAGGATCGTCGCGACCGTCCCGGACATTTGCCATACTCCGATGAGCATCCCAATCAACAACAAAATCAACACCGGCATGATCGCTTCACGAATTCCGTTGATCATCGCCGTTTCAATCTGTTTGAAGTCGCGTGAACGATAATACGCATATCCACCTACTATTACCATTGTGCCAAAAATCGCCATATGTGGTGTCGCTTTGGCCAAAAACATCAGTGCGAGCAAGGTGATCCCGCTCATCAACACGACGAATACAGCTTCTTTTCCTTTCATCTGCATCGACGTCCCCTCCTTTCGTTATATCTTCTTTATTTATTATTTTGCCTAACCGCTTAAACGCTTTTATGCACAAAAGCATGTCAGTGATGTTTTTTACTATACTCGCTTCCTTTCTCCCTGTCAAACGTCTTTTTATGATAAATTGTATGCTTGAGGGTGACCTCCGGAGTTCGTAACCTCCTCCGACATCAAAACTAGCGAAAAGGAAGTGCGCTTCATGCAACACGAAAAAGCATTGGTCGTCTTTAGTGGTGGCCAAGATTCAACCACTTGCCTGTTTTGGGCAAAACAACAATTCTCTCATGTGGAGGCGGTGACGTTCGCATATGGTCAACGCCATGATGCGGAAATCGAGGTCGCCAAAGAAATTGCGACAGAACTCGATGTCCCACACCACATCCTCGATTTGTCCCTACTCGGACAACTCACATCGAATGCGCTCACGAGACACGATCTCGACATCGACAATGCGGACGTCCCAAATACGTTCGTCGATGGACGCAACCATCTATTCTTATCATTTGCGGCCGTCATGGCCAAACAACTCGGTATGCATCACATCGTGACCGGTGTATGTGAAACGGACTTTTCAGGTTACCCGGATTGCCGAGACCAATTCATCAAATCACTCAACGTGACACTCAATTTAGCGATGGATTATCCATTCGTCATCGACACACCGCTCATGTGGCTCGATAAAAAAGAGACGTGGGCACTCGCCGACGAGCTCGGTGCCTTTGACTACGTCAAAGAACGCACGCTCACTTGCTACAACGGTGTCATCGGTTCAGGTTGTGGAGAATGTCCGGCGTGTAAGCTTCGTCAAAACGGACTTACAGCTTACGAGGAGGTGCGCGTATGAAACATGCTCCATTCCTCGCTCCGACCAGTGTCGAATCAAAGCAAGAAGGCTCGCTCATCTACTGTCCGCATCGCGTTCAAATCGTCAAAGAAGTGACGTTCGACGCAGCGCACCATCTTTTTGATTATGACGGCAAATGTCGTGCCCTTCATGGTCATACGTATAAGCTCCAAATGGGTGTCAGCGGCTTTCTCGACAATCGCGGGATGACGCTCGACTTTGGTGACTTGAAAAAGATCTTCAAAGAAGAGCTTGAGCCATATCTCGACCATCGCTATTTGAACGAGTCACTCCCTTATATGAATACAACTGCAGAAAACATGTGTTATTGGATTTTTGAACAACTGGCGACACACTTGCCAAATGAACGCGACGTCCGTGTCGAGTTCGTCCGTCTGTATGAAACGCCAACGTCTTACGCTGAGTTCCGCCGTGAATGGTTGGTGGAATCGTGAAAATCCCTGTTCTTGAAGTGTTCGGACCGACCTTTCAAGGAGAAGGACGCGCCATCGGACAAAAGACGATGTTCGTTCGGACCGCCGGTTGCGATTATCGCTGTTCGTGGTGCGATTCCGCCTTTACGTGGGACGGTTCAGAAAAACCGGACATGCTGACAGCCGATGAGGTGATTGCTCGCCTGGATGCACTTGGTATGTACGATTACGTCACCATCTCGGGTGGCAATCCACTCCTTATCGCGGCTATGGGAGACCTGGTCGAGAAGTTGAAAGAACGAGGCGTCACACTCGCCGTCGAGACGCAAGGCAGCCGCTATCAAGACTGGCTCACACAAATCGATGACGTGACCCTCAGTCCGAAACCTCCATCGTCTGGTATGAAAACGAACTGGGAGCAACTCGACGCCATCGTCGAACGGTTGCGCCCGGAGCAGACGACATTCAAAGTTGCTGTCTTTGATGAAGTGGACCTTGCCTACGCGAAAGAAGTGCAGCAGCGCTACTCACCGGACGTCATGTATTTGTCGGCTGGTAACCCGGAGCCCGGTGCAGACGGCGACATCACCGATGCCCAGCTCCGTCGTTTGAAACAACTATGGGAAGACGTTGCACGCGACCCGTCATGGCAAAGCGTCCGCGTCCTACCACAACTACACACATTACTGTACGCCAACGAACGTGGCGTCTAAGGAGAATGAACATGAGACCAGAAGACTTACAAGACCTCTCGCTCCTCGGACAGAAGAGCGTCCCATATATTTTTGAATACACACCTGACGTCCTTGAGGCGTTCCCAAATCGTCATCCGGAGAACGACTACTTCGTTAAATTCAACGCACCAGAATTCACATCGTTATGCCCGATCACGAACCAACCGGACTTCGCAACCATCTACATCTCATACATCCCGGATGAGAAACTCGTCGAGTCGAAGTCGTTGAAGTTGTACTTGTTTAGCTTCCGTAACCACGGTGACTTCCACGAGAACTGCATCAACGTCATCGGGAAAGATCTCGTGAAATTGATGGAACCGCGCTATCTCGAAGTGTGGGGGAAATTCACACCACGTGGCGGTATCTCAATCGATCCGTACTACAACTACGGAAAGCCAGGCACAAAATATGAAAAAATGGCAGAACACCGTCTGTTCAACCATGACCTGTATCCAGAGACGGTCGACAACCGTTAATTGAAAAGTAGGCGCTCCATCTGGAGTCGCCTACTTTTTTTGATAGCGATGAATCTGTCGCTTGATCGGTTCACGGAAAACGGTCGCAACGAGCGTCAACACGAGCATGATCCCAAATGCCAAGGCGATGAGCGTCCAATCCCCACTGGCGATACTACTCCCGAGAAAATTGTTCGCAAACGCCCCGGGAATCATACCGACGACGGTCGCAAACAGATAGGCGAGTACGTTTACTTTTGCCAAACCAGAAGCATAGCTGACCAAATCGAAATTGACGAGCGGGATGAGACGTAAGATGAGGACGTAAAAGAAACCATCTTCTTCGATTTTATGCTGAATGGCTTCGTAATTCGTTGATTCGAAGTGATGCAGGAAACGATCGCCGAAATAAATTGCCACATAATACGCAACAAGCGCACTCAATGTCGCCCCGATGACGGTATAGATGACGCCCGGTAACATCCCAAACGCCAAGCCGCCGGCGACCGACAAGACGGACGTGGGAAACAAGATGAGCGGACGAACGGTGAACAATAAAATGTAAATGAGCGGAGCCAACCATCCGAATTGAATGATGTAGTCCCGAATATCGCCTGGGCTTACGTCAATCCACTGATAAAGGAATGTCGCCGTCCCGAACAGGAGTAGGATGAGTGCAATCATCCATTGTATCTTCCACTTCTTCATCGTCCTCCTCCTCTCTATTTTCTTTTATTCCCGTAATCGAGGATGTCACCCACCTTTTTTCAGCCATCTCGATGTGGTACGGTTAGAAAAAGCAGAAGGAGGAAATCGATATGAACCTTGCAGATGCCCTAACATTGAAACAGTTGCTCCATGAGCAAATCGATACATTGACCGAAGAGATTGAGCATGTGGCGTTCATCTCGCTTCAAGCGAATGAATCCATTCCGACCATTCAGTCCCGTTCCCTTCAAGACATCGAGATGGAACTTGAACACATTCGTCTAGACTTACGTCAGCTCGACCGTCTCATTCAAGAGGCGAACGTCCAAGCCGTCGTTGAGACGCATGACGGTCCGCTCCCGCTCGTCGAGGCAATCGAGCTTGCCATTCAGTTACGTGTCCAAGCACGACTTTATGAAAAATTATCGCTTCGTCCGAAGAAAGACTATGTGCATGGGGTTGCCGTGATCAAACACGCCTTATATGACCCCGAACTATATCGTTTGAAAGCACGTGATATTAAGAAGCGTGCCATTCGAATCGAAAGTGCGATTCAAGCCGTCCGTTATCAGACTGACATTGAATTTGATGCATCACGATATATGTAAAAAGCGAAGGGATTCCTTCGCTTTTTACATATGATCGTGGTGATTGTGGTGGATATCATGATGACTCGATGAAGAAGAACGTCGACGTGGTGGTGCCTCATCGGCAAATTTTTCTCCGTCTAAAATCCCGAGACGCTTATATTGACGACCGACCCGCTCTTTTGTCTCTTCGCGAACAGTGCTCGACTCCATCACCAATTGGTAGCATCCGAGCGCGACACGGAACGGTTCCATGCGTGTCCGTTCAATCGAGAAGGAATCGACACCACGTAAATAGTCTGCCAATCGCTCAGCCGTCTCGTCGGCCGGGTCATCGGCGAGCTGCGAGGCGAAGCGTTGTAAGTCCTTCAATGTATTTGATGTTTTAGAGTAACTTCGACTTGATTTGATGACACCAAATGCGATAAGTCCAACAATGGTGAAAAACATGAGTGGAAAGAATAAATTGATGATCGTGAAAAATGGGTCCGCCCCAAATTCTAAAGTAGACATTTCAAATTCCCCCTTTTCTTTAAGTACGTTCATTCAGTCGAATCGGTTTCATCAAAAAAACCGCGATCACACGACCGCGGCATCGATTCAACTGTTCAGTTGTTTCTCCATCATGATGCGCGGCTCGCCATCTTCGGTGTAGGCGCCCATGATGTCATATCCGCAAAGGAGATTCAAGATGATGACCCCTTTGTTCGTATTGCGTGCTTTCGTCCGAATCGAATGGAACCCTTGCGCTTCGACCCATTCGAGTTGCGTGTCCATCAGCTTGCGACCGATGCCATGCTTTTGGAAGTCCGGGTGTACGCCGCCCGCCCAGCTATAAAACCGATAAGGCTCCGCCTCATAACCGATTTTAAAGCCGACCAGTTGCTCTTCCGAAAAGGCTAGGAGCACTAACGGATTGGCGTGTCGATACAGGCGCTCTTTAAATCGCAGCTGATCGAGGTCACCATATAACGTGCGATATAGTCGGAAAAAGTCCTCTTCAAAATCTTTAAAGTTGTTCGTCACATCTTTTACGATAAATGAACTCGTCGTACTCATCGTGCCATCCCCTTTCAGTTTCTGGACAAAGATTCCGTACGTCTGTTCATTTCGCCGTTCATTCTGAATTTCCTGTCTCCCGTTCAAAAGCTGTGACACCTTTTTGTTTATATAGTCCTAGCGTACGCTTCGGCAAACTCTTGACCATCCAGTCTTTGAAGATGCGCGCTTGATCTTCGACCGGAAGCTCGTAGCCATCCGTCACGATATGTCGTGACCGTGTCGTGACATCGTACAAGGAAATCGCCGCCGCCACGGAGATGTTCAAACTTTGTACGTATCCTTGCATCGGAATAACAAAGTTCCCGTCCGCCTTATGAAGTGCTGTTTCCGAGACACCACTATGTTCATTCCCGAATAGCAGAACGGTCGGCTTCGACACATCCACCTCTTCGAGCGGAATTGCTTCCTCACTCAATGCCGTCGCATATACTTGATAACCGTCTTCTTTTAAAGCGTCAATCGCCTCTTCGATGGAGCCATGCTCGACGACGTCCACCCAACGGTCGGCGCTCTTGGCGATAATCGAGTTCGGTTTGAACTTCGCACGCCCTTCGACGACGTGTAACGTCTGCACCCCGAACGCATCGGCCGAACGCAATACGGCAGATTGATTGTGCGGATCGTCGACACCTTCCGTCAAAATCGTGATATGGTTCGTTCGTGTATTCAATACTTCATACATCCGTTTGATTCGATCTGGCATGAGCATCTCATATAGAGGAAGATCGTCTTCCTGCAATACACCCTTCCGCAACAACTCTTCTTTTAATTCAATCTGCTCGTCTTTCGTCAAAGCAGATGTTGTCTGTCTCCAACCCATCTTTCTCGCTCCCTTCAACCTATCATATTGTAGCTAGATTCGATTCGACTGACAAGTTCGCCTCACATCTGCTATTCTCACTTCGGAAATGAAAACAAATGAAAATAGCGAAAACGGTTGCACGAATTTATGCAATCGATTACAATTATTTATGCAAGCGATTGCACTATTGGTAGACACAAAAATAGATAAAACTCCCTCATAGGAAGGAAGCGTATAGCATGAAACAATTGATCTCATTCGATTTCTGGCAGAAACTCGGTAAGGCTTTGATGGTCGTCATCGCCGTCATGCCAGCTGCCGGTTTGATGATTTCCATCGGAAAATTGATTGGAATGTCAGCCGGAGATGTCGGTATCTTATTAACAACAGCTCGTATCATTGAAGATTTAGGTTGGGGCATCATCGTCAACTTACATATCCTCTTCGCAGTCGCGATTGGTGGTTCGTGGGCAAAAGATCGTGCCGGCGGTGCATTCGCAGCACTTCTCGCCTTCATCTTGATCAACCGTGTCACAGGTGCCATCTTCGGTGTCAACAGTGACATGCTTCAAGATCCAGAAGCGACAATCGAGTCACTCTTCGGTGCGAACCTTGTCGTCGCTGATTACTTCACATCTGTACTCGGCTCACCTGCCCTCAACATGGGTGTGTTCGTCGGGATTATCGCCGGTTTCCTCGGTGGTGCACTATATAACCGTTTCTACAACTTCAACAAGTTGCCGAACGCTCTCTCGTTCTTCAACGGGAAGCGCTTCGTACCATTCGTCGTTATCCTTGGTTCAGTCGTTGCTGCCCTCGTTCTATCGATTGTATGGCCAACCATCCAAGGTGCGCTCAACAGCTTTGGTGAATGGATTGCCACATCACGTAACACGGCGCCAGTCCTCGCTCCGTTCATTTATGGTGCACTCGAACGTCTCCTCTTACCGTTCGGTTTACACCACATGCTCACAGTACCAATGAACTACACAGAGCTCGGTGGAACATACACGATTTTAACAGGTGCGACAGCTGGATCGGTCGTTGCCGGTCAAGACCCACTCTGGTTGGCATGGGTGACGGATCTCGTCAACTTGCGTGCTGCTGGTGATACGGCCGCATACAACACGCTTCTCGCTGATGTCGTTCCAGCACGCTTCAAAGTCGGTCAAGTCATCTTGTCATTCGCTGCATTGATTGGTGCCGCGTATGCGATGTACCGCAACGTCGACGCGGATAAGAAGGCACAATACAAGCCGATGTTCTTATCAGCCGGACTCGCTGTCTTCTTGACAGGTGTCACAGAACCGATTGAATTCATGTTTATGTTCGTCGCACCAGTTCTTTATGTCGTTTACGCACTCATGGCCGGTGCTGCCTTCGCATTGGCAGATATCATCGACTTACGTGTACACGCTTTCGGTGCAATCGAACTCTTGACGCGCATTCCGATGATTGTCAAAGCAGGACTTCTTCAAGACTTGATCAACTTCGTGCTCGTCTCTGTCGTGTTCTTCTTCCTCAACTTCGGTGTCTTCAACTTCTTCATTAAGAAGATGAACCTACCGACGCCAGGACGTAACGGGAACTACATGGAAGAAACGACAGAAAAATCATCCGTTACAGGTAACGAACAAGTCATGGGGATTATCGCACTTCTCGGTGGGGAAGAAAACATTGAGGATGTCGACGCATGTATGACTCGTCTTCGTGTGACCGTTAAAGACGTTACACTCGTCTCTGACGAACAAGAATGGAAGAAAAATGGCGCTATGGGTCTTATCGTGAAAGACCGTGGAGTCCAAGCCATCTATGGCCCGAAAGCCGACGTATTGAAATCAGACATTCAAGACGTCATCGGTGCATAATCTACTGGCCAACTCGCTCGAGAGTTGGCCTTTTTCTAAAGGAGGACTATCGTGAATATTTTAACGCTCAATTGTCATGCCTGGTTAGAAGACCGCCAACAAGAGAAAATCGACGCGATTGTCGAACGTATCGCAAGCGAAGAGTATGACTTCATCGCGCTTCAAGAAGTCAATCAACATAAAGAGGCCCCCCTCATCTATGGGAACATCCGTGAAAACAACTTCGCACACGTCCTCGTCGAGCGCCTGAAAGAGTTAGATCTTCACTATCACATGACATGGGACTTTGCCCATTACGGATATGACATTTACGAGGAAGGCGTCGCCATTTTGTCGCGAACACCGTTTCTATCGACCGAGTCGTTCTTCGTATCCAAGACGACGGACCCTGACAATTACAAGTCCCGTAAAATTGTCAAAGCCGTGATTGAAGGTCTTGAAACGCCGACGACCGTCTACTCGTGTCACCTCGGATGGTGGCATGACGAAGAGGAGCCAGTGAAGCATCAACTCGACGAACTACTGCGTCGCGTCGAGCATGACGACCATGCGCTCCTACTCGGTGATTTCAACAACGATGCCTTCATTCGAGGCGAGGGATACGATTATTTGATGGAGAATGGGCTTCAAGACCTGTTCCATCTCGCAACGGAACGCGAAGGTGATGCGACCGTCCAAGGGAAAATCGCCGGATGGGATGAAAACAAGAAATCGCTACGCATCGACTTGATGTTGACGAATGCACCCATTCACGTCTCCCGTCATGCTGTCGTCTTCGATGGCGAAAACGGTCCCATCGTCTCCGACCACGCCGGTGTCGAAGCCACTGTTTTTTGGCGCTAATCCACCTTTTTCTTCCGACTTGGGAGAAAAGGGTTTTTCTTTTGGGAAATATCTTGTAACGTGAGAGGAGACTGATGTCTAACTACTAATGAATGAAATAGAAAGAAGTGTTTGAACATGGAGACAAGCTCGCTCAGTCGAAGCGACTGGACTTTAGTTTTATCCCTATCCTTATTAACCTTCGTTCTCGGAACGAGTGAATTTGTCATCGTCGGCATTTTGCCTGATATCGCAAGCGGTCTATCCATTTCCATCGCGACAGCAGGAAGTCTCGTATCGGCATTCGCCATCAGCTTTGCCGTCGGCACGCCAATCACGATGTCCTTGACGAGCCATCTTCCAAAACGTAAATTGATGCTCGGCTTGACGATTCTCTTCACCGTCCTGAACTTATTAAGCAGTCTCGCTCCCATGTATGAGTGGTTACTCGTCTTGCGCATGCTGACGGCCGTCGTCACAGGTGTCTTGATCTCGCTTGCCATGCTCGTCGCCAGCGAGAGCGTCCCTCCGGCAAAACGGGGCGTGGCCGTGTCCTTTATTTTCGGTGGCTTTACAATGGCCAACGTGTTCGGGGTTCCGATCGGAACGTTCATCGGACAACAGGCAGGATGGGAGTCCACGTTCTGGTTGACGACTCTGCTCGGTGCAGTCGCCTGGATTGCCATTTATCGTGTCTTGCCGAATCAATTGTCTCAAGAAAAAGCATCACTCCGTGAACAAATGGCACTCCTGACGAATCCACGTATCTTGATCGCCTTCTTAATTCCGGCGTTCGGTTTCGGGGCGACGTATGTCGTATATACGTATCTCGTACCGATTTTAAAAGATGTACTCGGTGTACCGGTCGCTTGGGTCAGTCCGATTTTATTCGCCTACGGATTCATCTCGATCTTCAGTAATATCGCTGCCGGAAAGATCGCCAGTCACAATCCGATCGGACGCTTACGGTTCGTCTTTCTCGTCCAGGCATTCGTCCTGGCCGCGTTATTCGTGACGACGTCGAATGTGACGCTCGGTCTCCTCAATATCGCCCTCATGTCGTTCATGGCGATTTTATTGACGACATCGACTCAGATTTATTTGATCGATTTGGCGGAGAAGTTCAATCCGAACGCCAAAGGTCTCGCCTCATCACTTATGCCTGTGGCGAGTAACGTCGGAATCGGACTTGGTTCCGCTCTTGGTGGTGTCGTCTACGCGACGAGCCCTATCATGACGCTCGCGCTCGTCGGTGGTTTGGTCGCCCTCGTCACAGCCGGGTTGACCGCAGTCAGTTATTCACTCGATCAACGCTAAAACGTGCACACCTCGATGAAGGTGCGCACGTTTTTTATAACCATTCGAGAATCGCCGATAGGACTTCGTCGAGTTGTTCTTTCGATGTGAGCGGACTTTCCTGATCGCCTTTTTGTGGACCATACATTCCGAAGTTGGCATGATTCCCGCCTTCGATTTGTACGAATTGACTATCGGCAGGTAGGTCGCTTCGACTCGCCTCGATGTCTTCCGGGACAGCCAATCCATCCAACTCACCCGAGATGGATAGCACGCGTAAGTCACTATCGACCATCGAGCTGATCGGATATGATGCGAGGAAAATGACACCTTCTACCGACTCTTGATGCTCAAGCGCGTAACCCGACGCCGCCGAACCTCCGAGTGAATGACCGGCTACGATCCAGCGTTCAATCTCCGGATGTGCCTCGATGATTGGATCGGCTGCGTCGATATCTAAAATGCCTAAGTTGAGTCGAAGCGACGGAATGGCGACGAAATACCCTTCCTCGGCTAAACGTGTTCCATAATACGCATACGCCTCTTTCTCCACTTTCGCCCCTGGATAAAGAATGATTCCGACCTCACTCGTCGGATCTCCAAACTCGAGACGGTTGTCGACCACTTTCCCCTCTTCGGCATACCGTGTCGCTTCATCGGTCGGTTCGTACGTGAACTGCGTCCAAATTAAAAAGCCTGCTACCGCGATGATTAGCAATCCTACGATTGAGAGTGCGGTCCACTTGAAGAATTTCTTCATTATATAGCCTCCATTTGCATCCACTTCATCATAACGTTACACTAATAAGAAAAAGCATGATCAGGGGGACACCATGACCAGAAGTAATATAACCACGACGATTCAGTGGTTTATTTTTATTTTAGCTACAAATATTGTACCACCACTCTCCATCGCCGCCTTGTTTGAACTGTCACCAGATGAGACGATGACCTTTATATCCCGCTCACTTTTCATCTTCGCACTCTTCAGCATCATTCAGACGTTGCTCGGCCATCGCCTCCCGATACTCGAAGGACCTGCCGGCATTTGGTGGGGTGTCTTCACCTTATACGCCTCCATCGGTCCCGCTCTATATGGAAGTCAGCAAGAGACGCTGCAGGCACTCGGATTCATGCTGTTTTTGAGCGGAATCCTCGGTGTGTTGTTGACCGTCACCGGCATCTTAAGACGCATGCTCGCCCTGTTTACACCGCAAGTGCTCGGCGTCTATATGATTTTGCTCGTCCTTCAATTATCAGGGGCCGTCATTAAAGGTGGATTTGGGGTGACGGAAGACGGAATCAATATCATTCAGGCCGTAGCGACGGCTGGGCTCGTCTTGTTCGCACTCACGCTCGAGCAAAGTCGCTTTAAACAATATGGACTCGTCATGACGCTATTCGTCGGGTTCGGCTTGTTCCATTTACTCGACCTTGGAAATCCAATCGTTCGTTCGGAATCCTTCTTCCTCGTACCGGAACTTCTTCCGTTCGGAAATTGGGTGTGGGATTGGAACTTGTTACCGACGGCTTTCGTCATCACCCTACTTCTCATGACGAACGTCCTTGCGAACATCAAGTTGATTGAGCGCATCGTCAGTTCTCGCGAAAAACGAGAAATCAAAGGAAACGTTCCCGCATCGGGTGTCGCCAGTGGCGTCAGTCAAATCGTGGCTGGTCTGTTCGGCACACCGGGTCCTGTCGCCATCTCCGGGACAGCTGGTTTCCTCTCTTCGACGGAGAGCGTCCAGCGTGCTCCGCATTTGGTTGCCCACGCCCTCATGATGGGGTTAGCACTCATCGGTCCATTCGTCTCGTTGATTGCGAGCATCCCGGCCGCTGTCGGTTATGCAATCGTGACACCGCTCATTGCAACGATGATCATCATCGGAATCAATGAGGCGGCCTTTGAATTGAAGCAGTCCACGGCATCCCTCACAGTCGGGCTCCCGCTCGTCATCGGTGCCGGGGCGATGTTATTACCACCCGGTTCAATGAATGACCTGCCACCGCTTCTTGCGACCGTCTTCTCTAACGGGCTTGTTCTCGGAACAATTGTCGCCTTAACAACTGCCATCTTAAGTAAAATCAAGGATTGAAAAAAAGAACTGGCCGTATTGGTCAGTTCTTTTCACGTACATGCATATGGTAACGGGCATCGTGCGGTAAAACAGCGCCTTCTTCTTGTTCGAAATGCGCACGGTCTTTCCAATAACGAACGACTGACGAAGTATCACGATGCAGGGCGCGTTGTAGCGCTTGTTTTGCCGTGACAGGCGTTTCGTCATCGTTTGTCAATTCAAGTCCCATCAGTTTATAACCGATTGTTTGTCCACCCCGACTCATTTGCCACGCTTCCATGGCATATGTCAGTAGTGTCGGTGTGATGACCGCATGCACGAACTCGCTCTTTACTTTCTTTCGTACGAGCTGTTCTACGCCCACGCTGACAAGACCTGCAATGACACTGTCAATCATGACTGCTTTGGTTCGCTTTTTTGTCAATGGATTCATCGGCTCATCCTCTGCATCATCCCTGACGTCAACACTTCGATTCCTTCGCCTTCTTCAGACGCCATAATCAAGGCACGAGCGACATGAAGCGCCTGAATCGGTGCGACTTCCGGTGTCTTCTCAAGCAAGATTGACTGGAACGGTCGACTGATGACCTCGGCCGCCTTCTCTCCGAAGCGAAATGAATCACGCTCTCCGAGTAACAGAGAAGGACGGGCGATAATCAAGTGATGGAAGTTGAAAATACGTAACGCGTTCTCAAGCTCCCCTTTCACACGGTTGTAAAAGAAAGTCGAACGCAATGATGCGCCTTGTGCCGATACGACCGCATAGCGCGTCGCACCGTGTGCCTTGGCGACACGGGCCACTTCAAGTGGTAATTCTAAATCAACTTGTTTGAACGCTTCTTGCGAGCCAGCTACCGCAATCGTTGTGCCGAGCGCACAGTACACGTCGTCGATCTGTGGAAGGGATGAATCCATCTCCTCGAAACCGACGATCTCATGTAACTTCGGATGACTCCAACGCTTCGAGCGACGGACAACGATCCAGACCGCATCATAACGGTCACTCTCTAACAACTGTTCCACCAATTCGCGGCCAATCAAACCGGTCGCGCCTACGACAAGTGCAGTTTTCCCCATTCGTGACTCCTCCTAGACTACTATTTCCTTCAGTCTAGCTGACTTGCCGTTCCTCGGCAATGATTGTCCCGGGACGGAATCGGTCCATCATACGGAAAAATCCGTTCAATGCGAGCGCCGTGAATGAACCTGCCACGATAGCACTATCCGTGAACAACTGCAGCCACTCCGGCATGTTTGCGACGATGGCTGGATTGGCGGTAATACCGAGCCCAACACCGATTGAGAGGGCAATGGTAATCAAGTTCTCGTTTTTCGAAAAATCGACCTGGCTCAGAATTCGAATGCCGGAAGCAGCGACCGTTCCGAACATGACGAGCATCGCTCCCCCAAGCACAGGTTTTGGAATCAATGTCGTGAACGTAGCGACTTTCGGAAGGAAGCCGAGCAAGATGAGCAATCCACCTGTCCAGAAGATGACACGGCGCGATTTTACACCTGACAATTGAACAAGTCCGACATTTTGACTGAACGTCGTGTACGGGAAGCTGTTGAAAATCCCTCCGAGAATCGTTGCGACACCTTCCGCACGATACCCTTTCGTCAATTCGTTCGCACCAATCGGCTTTTTCGTGATATCGCTGAGCGCCAAGAATACACCTGTCGATTCAATCATCGAGATAATGGCGACGAGCGTCATGACGAGGATCGCGGACACATCAAATGTCGGCATCCCAAAGTAGAACGGTTGAACCATTTGGAACCAACCCGCTTCCCGGACAGGACTGAAATCGACGAGACCGAGCGAAGCAGCAACCCCTGTTCCGATGAGGACGGCAAAGAGGACAGCAGCGGCGCGTGTGAAGACGGTCCCGACACGGTTCAAGACGAGAATGAGTAAAATCGTAAAGCCACCTAATCCTAGATTCTGCATCGATGCGAATCCAGGCTCACCTGGCATCCCGCCACCGATGTCATTGATGGCGACCGGAATCAGTGAGAGACCAATGATCGTCACGACCGAACCGAGAACGACCGGCGGGAAGAAACGTGCGAGCTTCCCGACAAATCCGGAAATGAGGATAACAATGATTCCACTGGCAATCAACGCGCCATAAATGGCCGTAATTCCATTTGCGCTTCCAATCGCAATCATCGGACCGACCGCCGTGAACGTACATCCGAGGACGACCGGCAATCCGACACCCGTAAAGCGTGTCGTCCATACTTGTAATAACGTCGCTACCCCACACATGAATAAATCAATTGCGACAAGATAGGCGAGTTCGGTTGGACCAAGCCCGATGGCACCCCCGACGATGAGCGGGACGATGGCTGCTCCCGTGTACATCGCGAGTAGATGCTGAAATCCGAGACTTGCTGTCTTGAATGTATTCATCGAACGACCTCCACGAACGAGATATGGTCTTTCTCTAATTTCGCGACGCGCGCTAGCGATTCGACGCGATAACCACGCTCAATCAATTTATCGCGCCCTGGTTGGAACGATTTTTCGATGACGATGCCAACACCTGAAACTTCTGCACCTGCCGCTTCGACGAGTTGTGTCAGCCCGAGTGCCGCTTCCCCGTTCGCGAGGAAGTCATCGATGACAAGAACGCGTTCGCCTGATAAGACGAAACGTCGGCTCAAGCTGATGCGGTTCGTCTCCTGTTTCGTGAACGAATAAACATCCGCTTCGACGAGGTCGTCTTGGAGCGTCAGCGATTTCCGTTTACGCGCGAATACGAACGGGATGCCCATCTCAAGCGCCGTCATCATCGCTGGCGCAATCCCGCTCGATTCGAGTGTGACGATGCGGTCGATTTGAGCGTCTTTGAAACGTTCTGCAAATTCTTTGCCGATGGCTTGCATAAGTACCGGATCGACTTGATGATTCAAGAAGGCGTCAACTTTCAACACTTGGTCGGATAAGGCCCGACCCTCTTCACGGATTTTGTCTTCTAACTGCTTCATTGTTGTCCCCTCCATTAAAAAATGCGATTCGTCACCCCTCATCGGGAGGCAACGAACCGCATGGAAATCAACGATAGCATACGACAAGCGCCACCCGTAGTCGAACCATTTACGGTAGTTCGGTAGAGACTTGCGGACCATATTTCCGCTGATATACGAGTGCGAATCTATTTATTTAAGATAAACTTTATTGTAGACGAGCTGACGAGAAATGCAATAGGTTGCAATCAAACGGCGAAATGTTCGATTTTTCTGAAACTGCTGTATACTGTATGTATTGGATATGAGAGAGGAGCCTTGCCCTTATGAAGTTATTCGTATTAGGCGCAACCGGTCGGACCGGACATCAATTCATCGACCAAGCCATCGAGCACGGTCATGACGTCACCGCGTTCGTACGTGAACAGAAAAAGTTGATTCGGACCCCACAACTTGAAATCATCGAAGGCGACTTATATGACATCGATGCGTTAACAGAAGCGATGCACGGTCATGATGCGGTCATCAGCTGTCTCGGAACGGATTTGAGCGATCCGGACTTTTTAGCGAGTGTCACGGACAAGCTCGTCCCAGCGATGAAGACGAATGGCATCTCACGCGTCGTCTATTTGGCTTCAGCCGGGATCGACAATGAGATACCGGGACTTGCCGGGAAAGCCATTACGTTCATGCTCCGGAAGCCGCTCCGTGATCATCGGGCAGCCGTGGACTTGTGGCGAAATTCGTCATTCGATTATACGATTGTACGACCGATGCAATTGACGGACGGCCCCCGCACCTCGACGTATCGAACGGCCATCGATGAAGTGCCAGAGAACGGGAAACACATCTCACGGGCAGACGTCGCCCAGTTCATGCTTCATGCGATTGAAGAACAGGAACACGTACGGGAGTCAGTCGGACTAGCGTACTAATTTGATCCAATTCATGCTACAATATCGGGTAGTTTACTTTGAAAGGAACGAAAACGAATTATGAGTATATTAACGGTACAAAACTTGAGCCACGGCTTTGGTGACCGCGCTATTTTGAACGATGTCTCTTTCCGCCTCTTAAAAGGGGAGCATATCGGTCTCGTTGGAGCAAACGGTGAAGGAAAATCGACGTTCATGAACATCATCACGCGCAAGCTGCAACCGGATGAAGGGAAAATCGAATGGGCGAAAAACGTCCGTGTCGGTTACCTCGATCAACACGCAGTACTTGAGCGCGGGATGACGATTCGGGACGTCTTGAAAGGTGCTTTCCAATACCTGATTGACATGGAGACGCGCATCGGCGAACTCTACATGGAGATGGGTGACGCGACGCCGGAACAGATGGAAGACATGCTTGCGGAGGTCGGTGAGCTTCAAGAAACGCTCGACTCGAACGACTTTTACATCATCGATGCGAAAGTAGAAGAAGTCGCACGCGGCCTCGGTATTTTAGACGTCGGACTCGACCGGGACGTCACGGACTTGTCAGGTGGACAGCGTACGAAAGTATTGCTCGCGAAGTTGCTTTTAGAGAAGCCAGATATCTTGCTCCTCGATGAGCCGACCAACTATTTGGATGAAGTGCATATCGAGTGGTTGAAACGCTATCTTCAAAACTATGACAATGCCTTCATCTTGATCTCCCACGATATCCCGTTCTTAAATAGTGTCATCAACTTGGTCTACCATATGGAAAACCAAGAGTTGAACCGCTATGTTGGGGACTATGACAAGTTCATGGAAGTGTACGAGATGAAGCGTTCGCAACTTGAAGCCGCCTATAAGCGTCAGCAAGCCGAAATCGCGGATTTGAAAGACTTCGTTGCCCGAAACAAAGCGCGTGTGTCGACACGAAACATGGCGATGTCACGTCAGAAGAAACTCGATAAGATGGATGTCATCGAATTGAGTGCGGAACGTCCGAAACCAGAATTCCGCTTCTTGCAGGCACGTACATCGGGGCGCCTCATCTTTGATGCGAAAGGTCTCGTCATCGGATACGATGAGCCACTCTCACGTCCGCTCGACCTTCAGATGGAGCGCGGTCAAAAGATTGCCCTCGTCGGAGCGAACGGAATCGGGAAGACGACGCTCTTGAAGAGCTTACTCGGCTTGATCAACCCGCTTGAAGGGACAGTCGAACGCGGTGAGTTTCTTGAGATGGGTTACTTCGAACAGGAAGCCGCATCAAGCAACAACACGTGTATCGAAGAGATTTGGAGCGAATTCCCATCACTCAACCAACAGCAAGTACGCGCGATGCTCGCGAAATGCGGTCTCATGACGAAGCACATTGAAAGTAAAATCTCTGTCCTCAGTGGTGGAGAAAAGGCGAAAGTACGTCTTTGCAAACTCTTAAACAACGAAACGAACTTACTCTTACTCGATGAGCCGACGAACCACTTGGACGTCGACGCGAAGGAAGAGTTGAAGCGTGCGTTGAAAGAGTACAAAGGAAGCGTCCTCCTCATCAGTCACGAACCAGAATTTTATGAGGATATCGTCACAGACGTCTGGAACTGTGAATCGTGGACGACGAAAGTATTCTAATTCAGTAAAGGACGTGTCGTATGGCTGGCCCAATTCAAACGAATGAACGGATTATTTTGTATGACATTATCCGAGGGTTTGCCCTCTGCGGCATTTTCCTCGTCAATATCCCGAGCATGCTCGGGAGCGACTGGATGTTTGGTCGTCCCGACTATTACGGGAACGACTTGTTCGTCCGCACGCTCTTTGACTTGTTCGTGCAGACGAAGTTTTATACGATTTTCTCCCTCTTATTCGGGATCGGCTTTTCGATTTTCCTCGAGCGTTCTTACGCTCGTGGCGAATCGGTCAGTCGTTACATACGCCGTATTGCGATTCTTTTCTTATTCGGTCTCGCGCATTTGGCGATTTGGTCAGGTGACATCTTACATACGTATGCGATGTGGGGCTTATTGCTTCCTCTCTTTTATGGGTTGAGTAACCGCGCGATATTGACATGGGCGTGGAGTTTATTGATTGGAAGTTTCTTACTATTCAATGTTGCCCCTATCTATGTAGAGTGGGCTTTTGGATACATGTATTTAGGAGAGTCGTTCCCGAGGGTCTTTAATTCAGGCTTCGGTCCTTGGCTAGACTATCGATTCGACAACGAGATTTTTACTATGATTCAAAATTCACTTTTTGTCGGAATCGAGATTCTCGGTCTGTTCTTACTCGGTCTCTTCATCGGACGGGAACGAAAGCTTCTGACTTGGAGTATCCAAGGATTGACCCGGACTGCTGCTATCTGCGCAATAGCAGCCATACCATTCTGGGGAATCATCATCTGGCATCATTACGGTGATGGCGCCTCTTATATGTCCACGAACTCAGCAGCCGTATGGATTTCCGGAAAACTGCTCGCTACAACGTACATCTGCCTGTTCACCATCGCCGTTCGAAAAGGTCGGACGTTCGCCCCGCTTCAAGCACTCGGTCGAATGGCACTCACGAACTATCTGACACATACGTTGATCATTGTCTTGCCAGTAATCGCACTCGGGGCGTACGGGGCGCTTTCCTTAACCGAAGGTCTATTCCTCAGCATCGCCATTTTGATTGCGCAGTCGTTCTTCTCGATGTGGTGGCTAAAGACTCACCGTTACGGACCGTTTGAGAAACTATGGCGTCTCGGAACATACGGACGACAAACAAAATCATCCTAAGATCGGACTTCATTGTCCGGTCTTTTTTTAAATAAAAACTGCAGACGAATGAACGTCTGCAGTTCCGCTCGAGGCCACGGCTTCGAGTTTTTATTTTGTTGCCGCTTCCGTTAAGAATGGCACGATTTGCTTCTTACGTGAGACGACGCCAGGAAGTGTCGCCAATCCGTTTTGAAGGGTCACGTTGAACGCTTGTTCGAAGAGTTCGGGTTTTGGTCCGACAACGATGGCTTCCGAATCGTTCGTCAAAATGTTCGTGATGGCGAATACGAACAAGTCTAAGTTTTTCGCCGCAACCGTTTTGGCAATCGCCGCCTCGACTTCCGCTTTACGGTTCAAGACATCGTTCGCATCGACCGTGTTCACTTGTGCGATTTCGACACGATAGTCGCCCATCGCGAATTCTTTCGCATCGAGTGAGATGAGTTCTTCAATCGTTTTTTGGCTAAGGTCCGCACCGGCTTTGAGCATCTCAAGACCGTATGTTTCTGCATCGACGCCAGCAATCTCCGCAAGTTCTTTCGCTGCTTTGATATCTTCACCTGTGCATGTCGGCGATTTGAAGAGAAGCGAGTCTGAGATGATGGCGGAAAGCATTAAACCGGCCATATCCGCTGCGATTTCGACACCATGCTCTTTATACAACTTCAACAAGATTGTCGCCGTACATCCGACTGGCTCCGCACGATAGTAGAGCGGGTCTGCCGTTTGGAAGTTTGCGATACGGTGGTGGTCGATGACCTCAAGGATTCGCACGTCTTCAATCCCGTCCGCACTTTGTTGGAACTCGTTATGGTCAACCAAGATAACTTCTTCCGCCTCACCTTTCACGCTTTCAATCAAGCGTGGTGCTTTCACACGGAAGTGATCGAGCGCATATTGTGTTTCGCCGTTCACTTCACCGAGACGGACCGCTTCTGCGTCCATCCCTAATTTCTTTTTCAACTCGGCATAGGCGAGCGCTGACGTGATTGTGTCGGTATCTGGATTTTTATGTCCAAAGACTAGTACTGTACTCATGTCTCATTCTCCTCACTAAATAGTTTTCCCCTATCCATTATAACGTCCACGGCATTTCTTTCAATTCCCAAACAAAAAGAGCCGTGTCGGCTCTTATGCTTGTTCATCTTCATCTGTCTCTTCGAGGTCGGAATGATCTCCTTTTGAATCTTCTTCATGGGAGATGTCCGGCTGATCTCGCTTCAACTTTTCTTTTTCTTCTTGTTCACGCTTTTCTTTGTCTGACATATCGTGTCATCCTTTCGAAAATCCGACTTGTCATAATCTGTTCCCCAAGCCAGATTTCGTCAAACGACATTTCACTAAACGTAAACAAACTGAAACGTCAGGCCTGCACGAAGACGATTTCTTCTCCGCGAAGTTCGACTTTCACGTCTTGTCCTTGGAACAACCACTCATCTTGTTCCGCCACGACAAAACGAATGCCGTCTTCTTCGGTCTCAACAGCCGCATTGTTCACGTCTTCTGTGATGACCCCGACAGAAAAACCGTGCGTCAAGTCTGTCGAACCCCCATACTTTGCAAACAAACGAACCGTTTGGCCTGCTTCGACTTCCATTTCTTCTTTAAACCATTGGAGCGCTTCTTCTGTTACTTGAATCTCCATAACATCTCCTCCTCTCGACTACTCCTTTCATTCTAAACGTTTCAAAAGAGTCGAGCGAGGAAGTTGCCTAAAGTGTTGTGCCAACTTGATAGCTCACCGTCATGCCATGCGTCTCCGGTTGCGCACCATTCATTTCAGCGAGCGTCGTTTCAAATAAACGTCGCCCGATTTCTTCATTCGGTGAGAGCATCGTCGACAGTCCGAATGCATGACCGATCGGATGTCCGTCAAACCCGAGCATGGCGACTTCCTGAGGAATCTTGATGTCTCGCCGTTGCATCTCTCCTAAAAATCCGAGGGCGACATAATCGGACGAGAAAAAGAGCGCTCGAGGACGCTCTTTTTGAGAGAGGAACGTTTCAGCTAGCCGAATACCGTCCTCACTCGTCAAATAGCCCGTCCAAATCCATTGCTCACGCGCATGCGCTACTTCATCGAAATAGGCTTGCTGACGCGCAAGGGAACTCGGACTATGGCTTCTTGACAAGATGATTCCAATCTCTTCGTATCCGTATTGCTGTAACACACGAATACCTGATACGAACGACGCGTAATGATCGACATGGATCGACGAAATTGTCTCCGGTGCACCGACGGTCGCCACAGCAATCGGTCCGTACACGCGATATGTCTCCATTTCCTTAAAGGACATCTCATGAGACAAGACGATCGCCCCATCGACTTCACGGTGCTTCAATAAATCGAGCGCTTGTCGTTCCTCGCTCAGTTTATACTCCGTCTGCCACATGACGAGGCGATAATCGTGCTCGAGCGCCGCCTTGGCGAGCCCATTAACGAAGAAACCGTAATAAGGATGATTCATATAAGGTAGGATGACGACGATTCGTTGCGTCTTCCCTGTCGACAACGTCAACGCTTGTTGATTTCGCAAATACCCGAGCTCCTTCATTGCCGCATGTACACGGGTTCGTTTTTCTTTCGATACGTACGGATGCTCGTTCAGGACGCGTGAGACCGTCGTCACCGAAACGTCAGCGTGCTTCGCGATATCTCGAATGTTTGCCATTCATCTCACCTCAACTTGTAAGCCTTTGCATATAGTGTACCCACTCTGCTTGCTGACTGTCACCTCTTTCGACGACTTGACAACGAATCGCTTGAACGAGACGGAAGCGCTCCTCTAACGGCAGATGAAGAAACTCTTCACGGAAACGAGTACACAACATTTTCCCAAACGGTGTGTACAACTGATTGATGACGAGCTCGTATACGATTCCACAGCACCATGTTTTCCACGTTGTCGGTTTCATATCGGTTCCCCTCCCTTTGTCTATACCGTATCTTCTGAAACGCGTTTCAGAGCAAGCATCTTTTTTAATAAAGTTTATTTCCGAACATTATTTGTCTTCAAATTTCATTTTTCATGTTTTTTACTCAAAACAATTGACGGGAATCAAACATTTTTGTATAGTCATCAAGTTGATAACGTTAATTTAATCATTTTTTTTAATTAATATTCGGAAATAGACCGAAATAAGGAGTTTTATCGATGAATATCTTTCAATTAAAACAACATGGTACGAATGTTAAACAGGAAGTGACTGCTGGGATCACAACGTTCGTGACGATGGCGTACATCTCTGTCGTCAACCCAGCGATTCTATCTGACGCAGGGATTCCGTTCGCACAAGCATTCACGGCGACAATCATTGCCATCCTCATCGGAACAGGCTTGATGGCGTTTTATGCGAACTTACCGATCGCTGTAGCACCCGGGATGGGGCTCAATGCATTCTTCGCTTACACGCTTGTCGCTCAAGAACAGATTGCCCCGTCCGCCGCGCTCGGTGTCGTCTTCGTCTCGTCCGTCTTCTTCTTGATTTTGTCGCTCTCTCCAATTCGGACGAAGTTGATTCAAGCGATTCCGACTTCGTTGAAGCATGCCATCACGACCGGAATCGGTCTTTTCATCGCTTCACTCGGATTAAAACTATCAGGTTTGATCGTTGCTGATGAAGCGAACTTGGTGCGTCTTGGTGACGTGTCTTCTCCAGAAGTACTACTTGTACTCGGTGGTTTGATCGTCTCGGCACTCCTCTTTTCACGAAACGTACCCGGTTCTTTACTCATCGGGATGGTACTCACGGGGATTGCAGCATACTTCATGGATATCTTAAAAATCGATGGTGTCACGGCGATGCCAACACTTCCGGAAGGGCTCATGGTCAACCCCGTGACGGCATTTAGTGATGTCATTCAATACGGTTTGTTCGGTGCTGTCCTCTCGTTCTTCCTCGTCACGCTTTTTGATACGACAGGTACGCTTGTCGGTGTCGGAAAACAGGCAGGTCTCTTAAAAGAAGATGGAACAATTGAGAATGGTCACCGTGCACTCTTTGCCGATTCACTTGCCACAATGGGTGGATCACTCGTCGGAACGAGCCCGTCTACGGCATACATCGAGTCTGCTGCCGGTGTCGCGCAAGGTGGACGTACAGGGCTCACAACGGCCGTCGTCGCCGGATTGTTCGGATTGACACTCTTCTTCAGCCCACTTATCGGCGCCATCTCTGGCGTTGCGGCGATTACGGCTCCTGCACTCATCATCGTCGGGGCACTCATGTTGACGAACGTCCGGTACATCGACTGGAGCGACTTCAGCGAATACTTCCCCGCGTTCATGACGATTTTGATCATGCCTTTGTCAGGAAGCATCGAACGCGGAATCGCCTTCGGGTTCATCTTGTACCCGATCTTCAAAGCAATGAACAAAGAGACGGTTCACCCGCTCATCTATTTGTTCGGCGCACTCTTCATCTTGGAAATGTTCTTCCTATAAGTTAGACAGAAGATCCTCGTCATGTGTCGAGGATTTTTTTCTGTTATACGTACTTACTACCTGTTTTATATCAGAAACGAGATGAATATCGGTTCAGTGAGATACGTTATCAATTAGACAGGATTTTACAAATAAATCAGTTTTTCTCCCCATTTTTCTGTCACTTTCCTACGCTTTATGAAATAATGACGTTGAAATCGTTATCATCAGAAGAAAGAAGGAATGGCTATGCCGAATGTAGCTTTATTCGTCACTTGTTTATCTGATACGTTGTTTCCATCCGTCGGACAAGCGACAGTCGAACTACTCGAACATTTAGGGTGCGAGGTGACGTTCCCCTTTGAGCAGACATGCTGTGGGCAGCCTGCCTACAACAGCGGCTATCATGAGGAGACGAAAAAGGTTGCCAAGCACATGATTGAAACATTTGAACAAGCAGATGCAGAATATATCGTCGGACCATCGGGGTCGTGTGTCATGATGATGCGCGACTACCCGCATTTGTTCCAAGATGATCCTGTGTGGGGTCCTCGCGCTGAAGCGCACGCCGCCAAAACGTTCGAACTGACACAGTTCATCGTCGATGTGCTCGAAGTCACTGATGTCGGTGCCAAGTTTCCCGCCAAAGCGACCTATCATGCGTCTTGTCACATGACCCGCCTCCTCGGAATCGAAGCAGCTCCCGGAAAGTTGCTCGGAAACGTCGATGGACTGACGATGGTCCCCCTCGCGAACGTACATAACTGTTGCGGGTTCGGTGGGACCTTCTCCGTCAAGATGCCAGATGTGTCGGTGCAGATGGTAGATGAAAAAGTCGATTCCATCTTACAGTCAGGCGCAGAGGTGTTGATCGGAGCGGATGCGTCATGTCTGATGAACATCGGCGGACGTCTTCATAAACAGGGACATCCGATTAAAGTGATGCATATTGCCGAAGTGTTGAACGAAGGAGTGAAGCAAGCATGAGCATGGGGATTCGATTGGATGAGAAGTTTCAAGATCGACGAAAAGATGGAATCGAAGATGCGTTCATGCGGCAGGCCGTCAGTTCGGCTCAAAACCGTCTACGGGATGGCCGGTTGAATGCTGCAGGTGAACTCGGGGACTGGGAAGCGTTTCGCGACCATTCGGAAGAAATTCGTCAACATGTGCTGGAACATCTGGACTATTACTTATATCAATTGAGCGAGAATGTCTCAAAACGTGGTGGAAGCGTCTTTTTCGCGGAGACACCGGAAGAAGCGAACCGCTACATCCGAGAAGTCGTCCGGTCGAAACAAGCCAAACATGTCGTGAAATCGAAATCGATGGTCACGGAAGAAATCGGCTTGAACGAGGCACTTCAGGAAGAAGGATGTACTGTCGTCGAATCCGATCTCGGTGAATGGATTTTACAACTCGACGAAGATCCACCGTCTCACATCGTCGCCCCGGCCCTGCATAAAGACCGCGACGCTGTGCATGAGACGTTCACTGCCCACGGCTACAGCGGGTCGAACGATCCGACTGAACTTGGACGCTATGCACGACAAGAACTACGGAAAGACTTTTTGAAGGCAGAAGTCGGCATCACCGGCTGTAATTTCGCCATCGCAGAGAGTGGAGCCGTCGGGCTTGTGACCAACGAAGGTAACGGACGCATGGTGACGTCGCTTCCTGATACGGTCATCTCTGTCATGGGCATGGAACGCGTCGTCCCGTCTTATGAAGAGTTCGAGGTGCTCGTCAACATGCTTTGTCGAAGCGCGGTCGGTCAGCGACTCACGTCATACATCACGACGTTCGCCGGGACGCGCGCGGTCGGTGAAGTCGATGGACCAGAAGAGTTCCATCTTGTCATCGTCGACAACAAGCGTTCTGGTATTCTCGGGACACAGTTCCAATCGGTGTTGCAATGCATCCGCTGCGCGGCCTGTATCAACGTCTGTCCCGTCTATCGCCATATCGGTGGTCACGCGTACGGGTCAATCTATCCAGGTCCGATTGGTGCCGTCTTGGCTCCGCTTCTTGACGGATACGAGAACTATAAAGAACTCCCCTATGCGTCGAGTCTCTGTGGCGCCTGTACGGAGGCGTGTCCTGTAAAGATTCCGCTGCATGAGCTGTTGATTGAACATCGACGCGTCATCGTAGAGGAGAAAAAGCAATCACCTTTCGTGGAGCGGATTGCGATGAAAGGATTTGCCGTCACCGCTTCGAGTCCATTCTTATTCGAAGCAGCGGAACATGTCGCACCGTTTGCGACATCACCGTTCGCCACCTCGGGTCAGATTGAGAAAGGGCTACCGGCTTGGACGGACTCGAAAGACTTGCCGCAGCCGAACAAACAGACCGTCCGAGATTGGTTCAAGAAACGGGGGAATGCCTGATGAATCCTGGTACAATCACAAACCGTGAGGACTTTCTACAACGAATCGCCAAGCAACTCGGTCGTGAGGTCAAGCTCACGCCGCCAAAACGGGAATATACACATCGTCCGCAAGATGAGGTGTTGAAAGACGCGAGTGAAGAAGAGCTGCTCGAGACGTTCCGCATGGTCGCGACCCGAATCCATACCGATTTGGTGGAATGTGAATCTGCGAAGCTTGATGATACGCTTCGCCTCTTGATTGAACGCTATCATGGCGCACGGATTCTCGCAGAAAACGATGAGCGAATTTCCGCTTGGGCACCTACAACAAGTGAGACGTTTGATTGGTGGGATTCGTCACAACCCGAAGCGAGTCGAGAGCTTGCCATTCGAGCGGACATCGGCATCACGATTGCGGATGCGGCATTTGCGGAAAGTGCGACAATCGTCCAATATGCGAAGCCTGGTAGATCACGGACAATCAGTCTGTTACCACAAGACCATATCGCAATCATCCCGAAATCTGTCCTTGTCCCACGTATGACGCAAACGGCACAACAACTTGCCACACTCGACCGAGACGGTCTCCATTCCCCGAACGGTGTCAATTTCATCTCTGGTCCGTCGAACTCGGCCGACATCGAGATGAACCTCATCGTCGGCGTTCATGGTCCTGTTCGAGTCGCCTATGTGTTGGTACATGATTTATAAGTATAGCCCCTCCATCGATCGATGGAGGGGCTATGTTCATCCTGATACGGTGACGCTCCCATTTGAGCTCGTTAATTTCACTTCAATCGATCCGTCTCCAAATACGCACTCTTTCGACCGCTCTCCCAACACATCAACTTTCCCGTTTCGTGACTTCGCACGAATCGTCACATCTTCCGGACGTTCATCGACATGTAAGTCAATCTTCCCGTTGTTCGTCTTCAAGCGAATCGGTGCTTGAATCGCTTGTACGGAACAGTCTATCCGTCCATTAGAAGTTTTGGCATCGACCGCTCCCGTGACGTGATCGACATCGATTCGACCGTTCGAGGAATGGATGTTGATCCGCTCAAGCTGAGAATGTTTCGCTTCGACACGACCGTTTGAGGAATGAAGCTCCCAATCGTGCCCGTGACAGCTTGATGCGAGCACTTTTCCGTTCGATGTGCGCAGGACACCATGACGTGCTTGAATGTGATGTGCGACGATTCGACCGTTCTCACTCTCCACGTGGAAGCGTTCCGCTTGGAGATCTTGTACATCACTCGAACCGTGACGATTTTTCAATTGAATCTGATGATAGGCGTGATGAGGCAATTCAACCCGAAGTACAGGTGCCTTTGACCCGAACCATGAAAACAGATCCGAAAGACCGAAACGACGTTCGGATTCAATCCGTATCTCTAAAGTGTCCCCGACGATATCCATCACGACCCCATGATCGGTCTCCGTCTCAAGCGTCGCATACGCATAACCGTCTTGTGATGGGGTGACGAACACTTGCGCATTTTGAACTTGAATGAGGACGCTTTGGAAGGCTACGTTCGAACTTTTGACCACCGCAGGCGGTCGCGTCGAGACCGATTCTTCAATATCGACAGAGGCGAGCAATTCCGATGCGAGTATGCTCGGTTCCCCTAACTCACGTGCCAATTCTTCGTCACTTCTTCCTTCTAATCGACCACTCGTGAAATATTCCGATACGTCTCGTAAAATATCAAGCCGATCTTTCACCTTCACGTTCATCAATAATTGTTCGAGCTCTGACAAGTACTGTTCTTCATTCATCTGTCGTCTCCCCCTCGGATTAAGTCATTGACACCGTTTGTGAATACGTTCCATTCCGTTCGCAATTCAACTAAGTGTTTGCGGCCCTGTTCCGTAATTTGATAGTACTTCCGTGGAGGTCCTTCTCCAGACTCCATTAAATACGTCGTGAAATAGCCCTCTGTCGTCAATCGACGCAACAACGGATAGACCGCACCTTCTGAAATGGCCACTTTGGCCGAAATCGCCTGAACGAGCTCATACCCATAGCGGTCTTGTTCCGCGACGAGTGCTAACACACACAGGTTAAGTACGCCCTTTTTGAATTGAGGATTCATCATCCCACCCCCTACTATACATAGAACAATAGCATACTATCCACTACTGTTCAATAAACAATAGCGTTCATTTCCTTGATTTCTCAATATCTAGCATCTGAAGAGTTGAATCTGTACAATGAAAGAACGACACTCGTAGGATATTAGTCACAGTCGGAATGTTCATCATTCTAGGAAGGAACGGTCTTTATGAAGTCATGGATTGACCAACGGATCGGGAGACAATTTTTATTCGTCTTCTACTTATTCATCGGACTGATCCTCCTCACGTCGCTTGCCGTATATGTGTATACGGAAAACCAAATCGAACAGACGACGTCATCGCTCGAGAACATCAGTGAACGACGCACGAATGCGACCGAGTTGTTCGAGACATGGCAGTCGATGCAATATGAAATGCGCGGATATGTCCTCCTTGGGGATGACGCGATGTTAGAACGTGTGCAAGATAAACAAGTCTTGATTGACGAACAGACCTCTTGGTTCGAACAGAACGCAGTGACCGAGAAAGAAAAAACGTACGCGAGCGATGCACGTACGCTGTTTGTCGCGTATCAGGAACGTGTCATGCCGAGTCTCGAACGTTATGTAGCAGGAAAACGGGACGGTAGTGTAACCGAACCCTTCTTAAAGATGCCGACGCTCGGGAAAGTGAATCCACAACAAGAGCCACCGGCAGATCGTAAATTCAAAATCAATTCAAAAAGTGCCGCAGATATGAGTGCGAGCATCGTCGATATGGAGAGCGTCTTCACGGAATACCGGAACTCACTGAACGCAGAAGAGGATGCGCTCCGTGCTCAGCTTGCGACCCATACGAAGTGGGCACAGGCCTTTTGGCTCCTCTCTTTACTCGGTGTCCTCTTCATTCTCTTTATCGTCGCCCGTCCATATGTGAGACGCTTAACGGGTCAACTGCAAGAGTTGATTGAAAACAGCAAGCGCCTTGCCGGAGAGCGACAGCCGATGACACCGGCGGCCGCCCAATCTAAAAATGAAGTCGGGCAATTGACAACATCATTCCGGCAAATGGCTACATCTCTCACGGCACAACGCTATCGGATTGAAGAGGAGCGTGAGAAGACAGCGCGCCTCCTTCACTCGATTCGCGATGCCGTCATCTATGTCGAACACGCAACAAGTGAGAAAGTAGCAAACCAAGCGTTGTTCGTCTTATTCAATCAACCGATTACGCAGCGAAATGAAGTCGATTTATACCGTTTAGACGCTAGCCTTGAGGAGCTCGGACTGCAGGTCGACCAAAAGGATGCCTTTTTCGCGTTCATGGAACGATCATTCGATGGACAGTGTAAAGAAGAGAGCGTCACGTTCTCGATGAATCAGGAAGAGCGCTTCATTCAAATGTATGCGGAGAAGATTTACTTGCGAGGGACACGTCATGGGACGATGCTCGTTTTCCGTGACGTGACGCACGAGACCGAAGTCGACCGTCTGAAAACCGAACTCGTTTCGACCGTCTCTCACGAACTCCGGACTCCGCTCACAAGTATCATTGGATTCACTGAACTTCTTCGTTTCCGAAAACTTTCATCTGAACGTTCCGAAAAATATTTAGGAATGATTCATCAAGAGACATTACGTCTTGAAGACTTGATTTCGAACTTGCTCGATGTACAACGGATGGAGTCTGGACAACAGACGTACCATAACGAACCAGAGCGTCTGTCCGCTATTCTTGAGCAAGCGATTTCGGTGCATCAAGGCTCAAGCCAACATCATCACATCACGTTTGATTGCACGGAAGACGTCTATGTATACGGAGACCGGACGCGACTCAATCAACTCTTCATGAACCTCCTGCACAACGCCGTGAAGTATTCGCCTCGTGGTGGCGAAGTCCATGTCCGTGTCACATGTGAACGACCGGATTGGATTGACATTTCAATTGAAGATCACGGCATCGGGATTCCCCAAACCGCGCTACCAAAATTGTTTGACAAGTTTTATCGCGTCGACAATTCCGCCAGTCGAAAAATTGGAGGGACCGGTCTCGGTCTCGCGATTTGTAAAGAAATCGCTGAAGGTCACGGTGGAACGATTCACGCTACCTCAAACATCGGCAAAGGCTCCATTTTCACTGTCAGCCTTCCCAAGTCGGATATGACCAATCAAATGAGTAGCTAAACGAAAAGAGGGTGCATCATCGCACCCTCTTGTTTATTGGACTTTGTTCTCTGGACCAAATGACGGATAGAGCGAAAGCCCACCGTCCGCAAAGATGGTTGTCCCCGTCACATAGGACGACTCATCCGACGCGAGCCAAGCGGCAACGGCTGCGATTTGTTCCGGCTTCCCGATGACGTGAGATGGGATAAGCGCTTCTAATCCCTTCTTCTCTTCCGGGTCGCTCATCGTCTCTTCGTTGATTGGTGTATCAATCGCCCCAGGTGCGATCGCATTGACACGAATATGGTTCGGTGCATATTCGAGTGCGACGGATTTCGTGAACATTTTCACGCCACCCTTGCTGGCTGCGTAATGTGTATAACCTGGACGTGGGATGACTTCGTGAACAGAAGACATATTGATGATGTTCCCCTCGATTTCATGCTCCACGAAGTATTTTAAAGCAGCACGGACACCAAGGAACGTCCCGTTCAAGTTGACGTCGATAATCTGCTTCCAGTTATCAAACTCCATTTCATGCGTTTTTGCCTCGACTTGAACGCCGGCGTTATTCACGAAAATATCCATCTTTCCAAACTCAGAGATGGCTTTCTCAATCATCTTCTCCGCGAGTCCTTCTTCTGCGACGTCCCCTTTCACGGCGACGGCTTTCCCACCAGCTGCCTCGATGCCACGGATGACTTCCTCCATCTCTTTTTCACTGCTGCGGTAATTCAGGACAACGCTCATCCCTTCTTTTGCGTAACGTTCCCCGATGGCACGACCGAGCCCCTTCGAGCTGCCCGTGATGACCGCGACCTTACCTTTTAACTCTGGATAGTTTGCCATGTCAATTCCTCCTTCATCTTCTCGGGTTTAGTTCCCGCATTCCCCTCTTCATCAAACATGATTGGCTGCATTTTGAATATTTGAAACAAATCAACTATACTGAAACAAACTATTCGTTTTCAGGAAACGCCTGAAAGACGTTTGATCTTATACTCAATGGAGGTGACTCCCCGATTTTAGGGGGAATTGTTGGACAGTCCCATGTTACTCAGCTTACTCGTCGTCGCACTTTTAATCTTTTTGACTGCCTTTTTTGTGGCAGCCGAATTTTCAATTGTGAAAGTGCGTGGCGCTCGACTCGACCAGCTCGTGCTCGAAGGAAATAAGAAAGCGGTCAGCGCGAAAAAAGTCATCGAGAATATCGACGACTCCCTTTCTGCCTCGCAGTTCGGAATCACGCTTTCTGCACTCGGTCTTGGGTGGATTGGTGCCGATCAAATCGAAACGTATATCCACACATTGGTCGAACAATTGAACATATCGCCTTCTCTCGTGACATTCTTGTCGTTTTTGATCGCCTTCTTATTGATTGCGTTCGTCCATGTCGTCATCGGTGAACTCGTGCCAAAAACGCTCGCGGTTCACGAAGCGGAGAAGTTGACGCTGCTCGTCGCACGTCCGCTCTACGTCTTCACAAAAATCTTCTATCCGTTTATTCGAGCATTGAACAGTATGGCTCGAATCACACTCCGTTTATTCGGGGTACAGACGACAGCGCAGGAAACGGCACACTCTGAAGAAGAATTGAAAATCATTATGACGGAAAGTTTCCGTAGTGGTGAGATTAACGAAAACGAATTGGCATATGTTCAAAATATCTTCTCCTTTGACGAACGGATCGCCAAAGATGCCATGGTACCACGAATGAACATGGTGACAATCGATGAAGAAGATACGATCGAAGAGATCATCGCCGTAGTGGAAGAGCACCAGTATACGCGTTATCCCGTCACACGAGATGGCGATCGCGATGACGTTCTCGGATTCGTGAATGCGAAACAACTCTTCACTGCCCAACTTTCAAAAAATGATGCACCGTTCGAGTCGTTCATTCATCAATTGCCGCTCGTCACCGAGTTCACACCACTTCAAGAAGCGATGGTGAAGATGCAAAACGCGCAGACGATGATGTGTCTCGTCATCGATGAGTATGGTGGGACGGCAGGACTGTTGACGATTGAAGACATTTTAGAAGAAATCGTCGGCGAGATTCGAGACGAGTTCGATCGAGATGAGCAGGCTGAAATTACAGAAGTCGCTCCGAAACATTACCGCCTTTCAGGACTCGTTTTAACGCAAGAACTGGAGGAACGGTTCGGCATCGAAATCGAGGATGACGTCGATACGGTCGGTGGTTTCGTTTTATCACAAAAAGCGAATGCGCGAACGGGGGAACGCTTCCTTCTACCTGGCAACCATGAACTGATTGTCAGTGAAGTCGATAACCACCGCATCGTCTTCGTCGACTTGATTCTCGCCTCTCATCAAGAGGAAGAACCACTGTCTGAATGATGCATCTTTCAAACCCTTCTCTAAAATATGGAGAAGGGTTTTTCACGTTTGCACCGAACTGTCGCTATATTTTCGCCTCTTACCGTGATATACTGCACATATGTTGCTTATTTGAGTGTCACCCACTCAATGACACAACATCACCGAAACATGGCGAGATGTTCGGTTTAAACAGAAAGAAATAGAAAGAAGGTTACGCATGGAACGCAAACTATTTTTGATTGACGGTAACTCCATGCTGGCCAGTGCTTATTATGGTGCCGCCGCGAGCCGAACGAAAAAAGGACGCGAGGTATCTAAAAGCGATCGGAGTGCCGTCATCGGAATGACCGGCCTCATCCGGACGATTCTACGCAGACATCGTCCGACTCATTTTGTCGTCGTCTGGGACGTCTCACGTGAAACATTATGGCGTCGAGAACTGTACCCGGGCTACAAACGTCGCAGACGTCAAACACCGCCTGAATTGAAAGCGCAGATGGAACTCATGCGCCAACTGCTTGAGGATAGTGGAATCCCACAATTCCAAGTAGAAGGGTATGAAGGGGAAGACTTGATTGCCCACATCGCCCGTAAATTCAGTTGCAGTGCCCCTGTCGTCATCATGACAAAAGACAAAGACTTGTTACAGCTTGTCAGTCCACGAATCACCGTTTGGTTACAGACACAGGAGCTTCAGCAAATGCAGGCTCGTTGTGACATTCGTGATAATCGTCCGTTGCCGCTCAAGCGTCATTTAGAAATTCGACCAGAAGAAATTGCAGCGTTATACGAAGGATTGAAACCGAAGCAACTGTCAGCCGTCAAAGCATTGACAGGAGACCGTTCTGACGGAATCCCTCCAGTTGCCGGGCTCGACGAAAGCCAATCGGTTCAACTCATCAAACGATTCGGTTCGCTCGATAAGCTGTATTCTGCCTTGAGCATCAAAGGTGAAAAACGACAACAAGTAAATGAAACGATCGCGGCACTGACGTCAGAGGAGGTGCCCCGTAACTTGAGACGAACACGCAAAAAAGCAGAGCGCAACATGGAGCTCGTTCGACTCGATGTCACGGTGCCGGCACTTGAACATTTGAAGTTGGCTCATCTCGAGCTCAGCCTCAACCCAAAACGAGTCGAGCAAGCGTATCAAAAACGCGGACTTCGTCTCTCGTTTAACGCAGGTCAGAAGAAAACATCCGCACGTTAAAAAGAACGAACGCTCAAGCGTTCGTTCTTTTAATATGCACGGTAATCCCGTCTTCATCGGTCAACGACCATTCAGACGATGTTCCGCCTAACGCCTGGTTCGTCTCTTCATTGACGAGAAGCGTCCATGCTTCGATTCCGGTCTCCATTCCCACAGGATCGCTCGGACGGGCCCACACGTTCGTTCCGATGTGATGGTGGTAGCCATCAGCTGCTAGGAAAAGTGCGCCTGGATAAGAATCCGTCGTAATGGAGAAGCCAAGCCGATCATGATAAAAACGTTTCGCCGCCTCGATTGAGCGTACTTTAAAATGCACGTGCCCCATCATCGTTCCGATCGGTAAACCAGTAAACGACCGATTGGCTGCCGCTTGAAGCATCGATTCATAGTCGACAGGCTCGGTCGCCATTTTCACATGACCGTTTGCCTCGTACGTCCATTGGTCCTTCGGGCGGTCGGCATACAATTCAATCCCGTTTCCTTCTGGATCGCTCAAGTAGAAGGCTTCACTCACGAGATGGTCGCCTTGCCCCACTTCGATGCGTCGCTCAATGAGATGTGCCAACATGCTTCCTAACTCTACACGGTTCGGGAACAGAATAGCTAAATGGAACAAGCCTGCCGCCCGTGGATTGGTTTTCGCTTGCGGGACACTGTGCAAGATGACAAGCGGACGTTCCTTCGTACCGAGTGTAATGAGCTCTTCGCTCTCTTCTAAAATACTCATCCCAATCACGTCTACGTAAAATCGTGTCACCTGTTCAATGTCACGGACTCGAAGCGTTACCGGACCGAGTTCGATTTTTTCGATTTTCATATATTATCACCTCCCCTTCACTATACCCGCTCGGTCGATGTTACAGAAGTAGGCACAAAAAGGTGGTATAGTTACTTCAACGATACTAATGGAAAGGAAGAGCGACGTGACTAACATAACAAGCTGTGAAGTCGATACGGCACTCGAACTGATTACAGGAAAATGGAAACATTCCATCCTCCTCGTGTTGATCAATGGAGATACATTGCGTTTCAGTGAGTTGAAACGCGCGTTACCAAAAATCAGCCAAAAGATATTGACCGCACAACTCCGCGACTTAGAAGAACAGGATATCGTCATCCGGACCGTCTATCCAGAAGTTCCACCACGTGTCGATTATCGCTTAAGTGAGTACGGGAAAACACTGATTCCGATTCTCGAAGCGATGAACGAATGGGGAATGCGTCATGCCGCACGGATGCGCTCTAATTAGTTGTCCACATGTGGATAACCCATTTTTTCTACTGAACATATCACTTATCCACAGGAGGTTGTCATGATTCGTTATCCACAGTTAACCGGTCATCAAATTGGTGTCACCGCCCCTTCGTCAGGTATACCAGAAGAACTGCACCATCTATTGCATCAAGCGGAACATAAGTTTTCCAATCGAGGGTTCACATTGCAATTCACTCCGAATGCGTGGAAACAACGATTTGGGAAGTCCGCTCCGGCTCGAGTCCGTGCACATGAACTGACATCTCTACTTCAAGATGACAATGTCGACTTGATTGTTCCACCCTGGGGTGGGGAACTCTTAATGGAAATCCTCGATCAAGTCGATTGGCAATCCTTACCCGCGAAATGGATGCTCGGTTATTCAGATACGAGTTTGTTACTCTTCGTCTATACATTAAAAACCGGAATCGCCTCGGCCCATGGTCCGAACCTGGTCGATTTGCGTGCCGATGTGTGGGACGAGACGAGTTCACGCTGGCTCGATGTGTTGTCGACGCGGACCGACGAGACGGTCATCCAAGGCTCGTCCGAGAAGTTCCAAAGCGAATGGCAGCATGATAATCCGACGCCGCATCTGTTTCATCTGACGGAGACGACCGAATGGAAAGCGATCGGTGGTCAAAACGCCACGGGGCGCTTGCTCGGTGGATGTCTCGATGTGCTCTTACATACAATCGGGACACCGTATGGAGACGTCAAGACGTTCCAACGCGATCACCTGAACGATGAACCGATTCTTTGGTATTTTGAGAACGCTGAGCTAAACGTTCCGGCATTAAAAAGGACCCTTCTTCAAATGAAGTGGGCCGGTTGGTTCGAGCAGACGTCGGGCATTCTATTTGGACGGAGTGACGCCCCCTCTGTGCATCAAGACTATACGGTCGAAATGGTATACGAGGAGCTTCATCATATGTTAGAAGTTCCTATCTTTTTTGATATCGATTGCGGACACGTACCCCCTCAGATGACACTCGTCAATGGGGCCCACGCTTCTGTACAAGTCGAGCATGGCAAAGGAACATTGATTCAAACGTTCAAGGGCTGATTCGTCAGCCCTTGATTTGTTGTAGCAATGTCTCTAAACGTTTGCGAAACAGTCCTTGCGGGAATTCAGCTACTTGTTCTTCGATGACTGGCACCCAGTCATCCCCACATCCGTTCAATGTTCCCCTTAATAAACCTTCGTAGTAAATCGCGATATCGACTAAGCTATGTGTTTTCCACTCATCTCTGTTTTCCCATAATGCCAATAAACACTCTCTTCCCATTTCCGTTTCCCCTCGAAAAGCGTAGTACACACCTTTCGCCATCGAAATCGCTGCAATAAATGGTTCGACATCTGTCGTGAGAGATTCCATCAATTTGATGTTCTTTCCTAATAGTTTGACATGTCGATATTCCATCGCATAGAGCGCTTCAGAAAGTGCCACTTTGATTTCAGCCAAACGATCTTCCGTGAATTGAATATATTGCTTCGCCTTTTGTAACGACTCATGAATTTTCTTCTCATCGTTCAAATAGAGCGCGCAAATCGAAATGGTGCGATACACGTCGTCCGCACGGTAGTAGATTCTTGTCCGTGTCATATACTCGAGCACGTCTTCAAGCTGTCGAATTGCCCCTTCTAAATCCTCATCACAAAGAAGATTCTTAAATACAATTAACATGGCATATTCAGTTCGTGTCTTTGTTTTCATATATTTTGCATCAAGTAGTTCTATCGCTTCAATCCGTTCAATCGCTTCCTCGTAGCGGTTCCACATCAATAAATAATAAGCCTGGCTAATTCGTCCCATCGCCAATTCTTCGGACTCACCTAGCTTCTCAAAAATCTCAATCGCGCGGTCATAGTAAGCTAGTACTCTCTCATTCTCGCCCTCTTGAAAGTACGTATCACCGTACAGCATATATGCTTTTCCTTGCCACACGGAGTTCATTTCTTCCTGTAAGTAAGGCTTGAGCATTTCCCGAATTTTTTGATTCGGTAGTGAAATAAGTTGCATCTCCTCAAATTCTAGCTTTTCCACCAGCGACTGTAGTTCGACCTCTTTTGGATCGGTCAATAATTGTTGCATCGAGACATCTAATCGACTGGCAAGTTCTCGTAAACTGCGCATCGATGCCTCTGCTTTTCCGTTCTCAATCATACTGAGCATCGATTTTGTGACAATCCCTTCCGCCAGCTGCGTCTGAGTCATTTTTTTCTGTTTTCGCAATGCTTTAATGCGCTCACCAATCATATGTCACCTCTAAAAGTTAAATTATATTGAACTTTATATTTACAATTCACTTCGTTGCCTTTATGATAATGTTAAATCACATTTAACTAATTTGCGAAGGAGTGTTTCTATTAAGTTTCTCTCTTCAAATCTATCAATTTTACTGCTCGGTAAATTCATGTCGTTATTCGCATCCAACTTATTTACGTTTGTGGCGGGACTCACGGTGTTGACGACGACCGGATCTGGGCTCCAATTCGCCTTCGTTCTCCTCGCAGGTACATTACCCCGTGTGCTTCTATCCCCATTCGCCAGCGCTTATGCAGACAAACTTGACCGAAAGCGAGTCATCATTAGGATGGAGTCTTTGAACGGAGGATTATTTTTACTCGCAGGTGTTGGAAGCTTACTTTGGACGTTTGAAGCACCCGCTTTTTACGTCATCACATTCTTCTTAGCGATCGTTTCCACTTTCTTATCGGTCACGTTATCAAGTTCGATTCCTCTTTTATTTGAGGAAGATGAACTGCAACGCGCCAACTCTCTCATTCAAAGTATCATCTCCATCTCAAGCATCGGTACCCCGCTTCTTGCCGGGGCACTGTTTAAGCTTATACCGATTCCTGTCTTTTTGTTCAGTTCAGCTCTATTCTTTATGATTGCCGCACTTCTCGCCTCTCGACTTAAATTTCATCAGAAAGAGGTCGCACCCACCGAACAATCGACTTGGGAAGACGTACGGTCCGGTCTGTCTTACTTGAAACAACAAAGAGTCTTGTGGACAGTTGCTGTCCTCGCCGCATTTTTGAACTTCTTCTTCGTCGCATCGGAAGTGTTGTTCCCGATTGCAGCGTTACAGGAAGTCGGTGTGTCCCCGTTTCAATTCGGACTCCTTGAAAGCATGGTCGCCATTGGTTTTTTAGTCGCTTCCTTACTTCATGCCTTACCGTTATTCAAAATCAAACATCGCTTAGCAACGATGCGATCCGCGTTGACCATTCTTAGCGTTCTGTTCGTCGGACCCGCCATTCCATTATATTTTCACTTCAACGTCCTCACGTCAATTTTCTTTTTCGCGGTCTTCGCTTTATTGAGTGGTTTCTTGATCGTACGTGTCAACATCCCGATTCAATTGTTCCTCCAAACGAATACGGATCCGAACTATTTAGGGCGCGTCATCGGTGTGCTCGAATCACTCGCGATGGGGATTACGCCGATTGGATTCATCCTATTCGGGGTATTGAGTGATCTCGTCTCTGTTGCCCATCTCTACACCGCTTGCATGGTGGGTCTACTCATCTGCACGTTCGTCCTCACGTACCGAATACGTCAAGACATTCGAGCAGAACGAGATTCAGCTCAGTCAATGGATCGCGTATCATAAAAAAAGACATCGAACGAATCAGTTCGATGTCTTCTCTGTTGACGGGAGTACCCGTTTTTCTAATAAGAATGGTCCGAATGGGATGACGGACGCCATGACAGCAAGCGTCAAAACTTTGAATCCCCAGCGCAAGCGCCATGCCATGTAGATCGCCGCGAGCACATAGGCCACAAATAAGAAACCATGTGCTGCACCAACGATACTGACCGCGAGTGGAATGCCGGCCATATATTTCAACGGCATCGCGATGAACAGTAACAACAAGAAGGATACACCTTCTGTGTAGCCAAGCCATTTAAAATGAGTCGTAGTCATATGCGTTCTCCTTTATTTCTGTAGGCTATGTCTATCGTAGCCGAAACGTGAGAGGTTTGTCACAAGAGAACGCATAAAAGTTACGAGGCTATTTGACGATTTGGTGAACGATGCAATACTTTCGTGTCGACAAAACGGCGAAGGAACAACCCGTCGACCCCAATTTTTCCAGCGTTATGACCGGCAACTAAAATCAAGACAGATACAATCAACATCGTTGGGTTCGTACTGACTGTTCCTGATAGTAAGAACGCCATGTTCATGACAAGTCCGAAGAATGCTGCGCTGCGTGTGAGGGCACCGAGCAATAATCCTAAGCCTACCAAGAATTCACCGTAAGGAACCAGGACATCGAATAACCCGGCGTTTGGAATCGCAAAGTTTTCTAGGAATGCAGCCCACCATCCAGCAACGGCCGGATGTTCTCCAGAAGCGAGTGACACCGCATTTTTTAAGTATCCTTCTGTTCCAAAACCTCCCGTGATTTTACCCCAACCTGCCGTTAACCAATGATAACCGAGCCATACACGTAACACCGTCAAGATCGCTGTAGCGATGTTATGATTTTGCCAAAATTTCGTGAACATCATAATTCCTCCCTTTCAAGAAGTTAAATAAATGTATAATGTGATTACATTCACAATATACCATTCATGTTCACTATTTCACATATGTATTTTCATTTGTTCATGATTCGTCCATATGTACGCCATATTCTATTCACATTCATCTACAACAAAAGACACCTGATTTAGGTGTCTTTTGAAGAGATTATAGTGTCACTTCTTGTGGCGGTTGACCTTTCTTGTTCATCACGCGCATCGATTCCGGTTCGATTTTTAGGATGACAAGCTTTGGATCGTCCGGACCATCGAACCATCCTTCGAGTTTCTCGTTCCATACTTTCTCTTTCATCGATTCATCATCCGATACGGTCGCTTTACCGAGGATCTCTAAGTAAGTGTCGCCCACGCCATCTCCATCATAGCCGATTAAAATATGCGTATATGGATTCTTCTCTAACTCTTCTACTTTATCTGTATCGTTCGAGGTTGCTGTGTAGAGTGTGAAATCATCATGGAAAAATGTCATATATCGACTGTGGGGTTTCACCTTATACACGGTCGCCATCGTCCCGACATTACTTGCATCTAGAATCTTTAACGCTGTGTCTTTTGCACTCATTCCAAATTCCTCCTTCATGATTTGTCGCTCGTATACTGTTCCCTCAAACTATGGGATTAAACACAAAAAAACCTGCTCGCCGATGCGAGCAGGTATCATATTCCTTAGAAAGGAAGATTAGATTTTTTCAACGTTAGAAGCTTGTGGTCCACGAGCTCCGTCAGTGATTTCGAAAGTTACTTCTTGGCCTTCTTCAAGTGTTTTGAAGCCGTCGCCTTGGATTGCTGAGAAGTGTACGAATACGTCGTCTCCGCCTTCCATTTCGATGAAGCCGTAACCTTTTTCTGAGTTAAACCATTTTACTTTACCTGTGTTCATGAATGAACCCTCCTGAAATAAACGCTATGCGTTATAGTAGTGCCTTACTAGAAAAAACTTGACCAAAAAAAATACAAGCCTCTGGATTATCTAATGAAAAATAATCCCAAGCACTTGTGAATTATGATTCCAGCTATTCTTAATTAAGCACATATTGAATATAACACGACTAGATGTTTCTGTCTAGTAAATACTTCTGATTGCTAAAAAACAAGGTGAAACGGGTACATGCTAGAGAAGATGATGCTAGGAGGATTTATAATGAAAAACGTAAAGGACCCACAATCAATCGCATCGATGATTGCCTCTTATTCCGATTGGTCGGAAGAAGACCTCATCCAGCAAACACTTGAATGGCACCGTGCTACACGGGAAGCTTCTTACTTTGAGCAACAACAATCTATCCCGTGTCGAATTCCATTGACGGAACGGATCACCCCTGTCCGCACGTCCTTTCCGCTCGAGCAAGTCGACGGCATCGTTCGTCCCGTCTGGATGCGTCGGCTCGATGCCGAATATTTGAATTTACTGCAGACGACGAAACAATGTGTTGATGTGACGGACTATGGTGCTGTCGGAGATGGAAAAACGGATTGTACCCTCGCCTTTCGACTCGCCATCCGCTCGAACCGTCGTGTCTTTGTCCCAGCAGGCGTTTATATCGTTCGGGGGATTCGTCTACCTTCCAACTGCGTGCTCGAAGGCGCAGGACAAGACGTCACGATTCTCAAACTGTCCGATCGTGCACCGAGACATCGACGATTGTTACGAAACGCCACCCCTTTCGCAGGAAATCATCATATCGAGGTATGCCACCTGACGCTCGATTGGAATGTCGCACGATTAGGCGATGTGAAACGGACGACGAGCGGTGACACGACATCGAGCGCCTTGACGTTTGCCCATGTGACGTATGGATGGGTGCATCATGTGACGGCTAAAAATGCCGGTCTTCATGCGTTCGACATCACGTCTCCACACTATCATTACTTAGGGGATGGACTCCGCGCGGCAAACGGCAGTCGGTATATCCATCTCGATCACCTCGAGGCGACGAATTATGGGGATGACGGAATCACCACACATCACAGTGATGCCATCTACATCACGAACTGTTATTGTCATCATCCTCACGGCCGAACACACGCCCTCGGATTCTCAAATTCGAATGGAATTGAGATCGATGATGGATCACGGCATGTCACACTCGTTCACAATAGAACGGAAGGTTGCTTTGGAGGCATCGAAGTAAAAGCACATGGGACCTCATCTGCCGCACACGACGTTCATATCTTCGGGCATCTTTCGGTGCATGACAATCGTTCATTTAACTTTCGTCACATTGGTCATCATTTAGTAGACGATCCGAACTCGGAGACGGCACGCTTCCTATCTGGTACGAACTTAGTGTCCGTCGAGCCAGTCCGCAGTTCACTCTATACAAAATCTTCACCACGAAGCCTGGTCGTATCGGCCTACCAGGACGTCTTGATTCACGGTTTGACTGCGATCGGCGACCCGACCTACGATTACGAACAGCATCCGGCAATTGCGATTCAATACAAGTCGAGACGCGTTCAGCTGAAACGAATCTCCGTGCGCGGGTTTACCACAGCCCGAGCCGACCTCGAACTATTTGGCGGAGATAACCGCACCGATGAAGTGACCATCGATGCCTTACGATGCCAAGAATCTGCACCCATCGCTCTAAAAATCGGTCGTCACCTCGAACACCTTGCTCTTCATCAGATTGAAGGGCAGAAAAAAAGCGGAGATGTACTCATCTCCACGAAAAGCCCGATTGATGTGCATGATTTACTCGCTCAAGGATTTTCAGACCGGGTGCGCTCAGACGTTTGAGCGGTTTCCACGAGTTGATTCAGTTTGGCGTCATCGAGTTGAAGTGAACTCTCTTTTTGTTTGGCCATCATGCGAACGATTGCTTTGTCTAAAAAGCCCATTCGTTCAAAGTCGTACCCGCTCCCGACGACCTCGACGAAATAGGCATGTTCGCGCAGCGTGTCACGATAGGCTTCTTCTAGCTCGCGAATCCGTTCCGACTCTGTCGGTGTCCCGGCACACAAATATAAAGCGAGGGGATGCTCAAGCAAGTGTGCTTCGTGAAGCGTCAACCATTCCTTCATCTCGTCTTGGATCGTGCCCATTCGAATTGAGCTCCCGACGATGACGTGATCTACCATCTCCCACGTGACGTTCGGCTCTTCTACGATATTTTGGACACGAACGTCACCCGATAGACGTTCAGCGAGTAAAGCCGCCACTTTTTCACTCGTTCCATATCTGGAAGAGTACGCGATTAAAGTACCCATGTCGTTCCCTCTTTTCATGTCAGACGTTACTTACACTATTCCCGAATCATCGAGAGAAGATACGTTTGCACTTAAAAAAGCTCGCCGTCTGGCGAGCTTTTCGTCACAGTTTATACACTTGTGCTTCATAAGGACGAAGGGTGAACGCTTCTATCGGTTCCATGTTTCCGATGACACGTTCTTTCACGTCATATGGTAGCTCTCGTTGTTGTGTCTCGTCGGAGAAGTTACAGAGCACGAGCCATGTCTCACCTTCGAATGAACGTGTGAATGCATAGACCGCCTCATCTTCCGGTAACAACAGCTCATACTTTCCATAGACAACGAGCGGGTTCGCTTTACGTAGCGCAATCAACTGACGGTAGTAATGGAAGAGTGAATTCGGATCTCTCCGTGCCGCTTCCGCGTTGATGTCGACATAGTTCGGGTTGACCTCGATCCACGGCGTCCCTGTCGTAAATCCACCATGTGCTTCGTCTGACCACTGTACCGGTGTGCGTGAATTGTCACGTCCTCGCTCATGGATGCCACGGAAAATCTCGTCGTGCGTTAACAACCCTTTTGATGTGTAATCACGGTAGGCGTTCAACGTCTCAATATCTCGGTACTGATCGATTGAATCAAACGCGACGTTCGTCATGCCGAACTCTTCCCCTTGATAAATGTAAGGTGTCCCTTTCAATAGATGAAGAAGTGTCGCGAGCATCTTCCCGGAACGGACGCGATATTCAGGCGAATCGTTTCCAAAGCGTGAGATGGCACGGGGCTGGTCATGGTTACTCCAGTACAGGCTGTTCCATCCTTCCTCTTCGAGCCCTTCTTGCCAACGCGAGAAAATCGTCTTCAGCTCAGTCAACTTCCAGTCTGTCGGATTCCACTTGCCGAAGCTCCCGTTCCCGACGTCCACATGTTCAAAATGAAAGACCATGTTCAGTTCGTTGCGGTCTTCACCCGTATACAGTTTCGCTTCCTCCACACTCACCCCTGGCATCTCCCCGACCGTGATCGTGTCGTATTTCGATAAGACTTCACGATTCATCTCCTGCATGAATTCATGGATGCGTGGTCCGTTAAAGAAGAATGGTGTCCCGTCTCCATACCCTGTTCCTTGCGTTTGACCGTCTGGATAGCTCGGGTCTTTTGAAATCATATTGATGACGTCCATCCGGAACCCGTCGACCCCTTTATCGAGCCAATATGTCATGAGGTCGTACACTTCACGACGAAGCGTCTCGCTTTCCCAGTTCAAATCCGGTTGTTTCTTACTGAAGAGGTGGAGGTAGTACTCATCACTCGCCTCATCATACTGCCAAGCGCTGCCGCCGAAGAAAGCCCCCCAGTTCGTCGGAGGTTGACCATCTTTCCCTTTTTTCCAAATGTAATAGTCACGATATGGGCTGTCTTTTGAAGAACGTGACTCCATGAACCATTGGTGTTCGTCCGAAGAGTGATTGACGACGAGGTCCATCATGATTTTAATCCCGTGACGGTGTGCTTCTTCAAGCATCGCATCGAAGTCATTCATCGTACCAAACTCGTCCATGATGGCACGGTAATCACGAATATCGTATCCATTGTCGTCGTTCGGTGAATCGTATACCGGCGAGAGCCAGATGACGTCGATCCCGAGTTCTGCCAAATAAGACATCTTCTCCGTGATCCCTTGGATGTCACCAATCCCATCACCGTTTGAGTCATTGAAGCTACGTGGATAAATTTGATATACGACCGCTTCTTTCCACCATTGTTTCATGTTACGTCCTCCTTGAAGTTCATTTCCGTTTCAACGCTTTCATCGTACTGTCTTCAAGGATTCATGACCATCCATGATATGATTAAGATATGTACAATTTTGCTATAAAATGAGGAGACTATTATGGAAATCGGCTTTTGTGGCTATTCATACCATACAACGACTTATACTTTTCCATTTGCTAATCGACTCGATACGTATCTGATTCGCTTACAAACGGCAGGAACGGCTCGGATTGTGGTCAATGGGGAAACGATGATCACACGATCTGGTGACGTATTGATTGTTCGTCCGGGTGACTTCTATGAAATGCATGTCGATACACCCGCGAGCGGAGACTATCATATCTTTTGCACCGGACATTCGATCGATACATGGTGGCATGCGACTCCACGGGGGCGATTGAATACCATCGCCATCGATTCACGCCTTCTTTCGCTATGGCAACACATTACGGAAGAAGTGCGCCGTCCACCGTCTGAACAAAGTGCCGTTTTAATTGAAACACTCGTTCAAGCACTCCTGCTCATGCTCGATCGTTCGATTCAAGATGTGCATTCCCAAGCGCGACCTCCAGTCGTCTCTCGTATGATGCGCTTTATCGAAGCACACGTTACGAGTGACTTCAAAGTTTCAGACGTCGCCGACGCCGTCGGACTGAGCGTTTCACGGACCGTTCATCTCTTTAAAGAAGGAACCGGGATGACAATCATCGAATATGCACAATCGATTCGCTTACAGCTTGCCGAAGAGCAAATGCGCTATACAAAACATTCGTTAGAAACAATAGCGGAACTGTCTGGATTTCGAAGTTATCCATATTTCCACAGAATTTTTAAACGAAAATATGGCGTAGCACCAGGGGTTTATCGTACTCTTCAACAAAAAAATGAAAAAAAATAAAAAAAGAGTGATCCATTTTTTGAACTGCTCCGTTAGATGGGTGTAAATAACGACAACACTCACTTACGAAAAGGAGCGATTACCCATGAAGAAGAAGACGTTAAACAAAATCGTAGCACCGGCACTAGCCTTAGGACTACTCGTACCAGTCAACGCACAGGCAGCGGATCACACGCCGACAGCAAGTACACCAGCAGGTGACCTTCGCGCCACACTCGATCAACTCTTATCTGAGCATTACGTCTTAGCCGTCACATCGATGATGAAAGGATACGACGAGGCAGCAGATGCTGAGGTCGCGGATCAAGCTCTCGATCAAAACGCGCTCGACATGACACCAGCCATCGCTTCCATCTACGGTGAAGAAGGCGCTGCACAATTTGAAGAAATCTTCCGTGGTCACAACGACTACTCAGCTGATTTCGTAGAAGCAGCAAAATCAGACAACCAGGAACTACGCATGGAAGCTGAAGCGGAAGTTGATGAGTTCGTAGAAGAATTCTCAACATTCCTCGACGCAGCGACAGAAGGGAACTTACCGAAGGACGCAGCAGCTGATGCACTCGAACTTCATGAAGACCAAGTCCTCTCTGTATTCGATAACTATGTCGAAGGAGATTACGAAGAAGCTTACATGACGTTCCGTGAAGGCTACAAGCACATGTTCAACATCAGTAAAGCTCTCTCGGGTGCAATCGTCACACAAATGCCTGACAAATTTACGACTGGAGCCGACACACCAGCTGTTGAACTCCGCTCAACATTGAACAGTCTTGCAGGTGAGCACTTCGCCCTCGCTGCGATCGGTATGCAAAAAGGGTACGACCAAGCAGAGGACTATGATTACGTGACATGGGCAGAAGACCAGAACACACTCGACTTCAAAGCAGCCATCGCATCCGTGTATGGTGACGAAGGTGCAGCACAGTTCGAGAAAGTATGGAACTCAGATCACATCACAGCACAAGGTGACATCGTTGCCGCTACACTCGAAGGAGACGAAGCGATGATCGAAGATGCGCGTATGCGCCTCGACCAATTCGCTGTCGACTTCAGCACATTCCTCGATGCAGCAACAGAAGGTAACTTACCACAAGCTGCCGGTGAAGAAGCAATCAAACAGCACGAAGCGCTCGTACTCGACACATTCGATCAATATGTCGCTGGCGATGCAGAAGCGGCTTGGATGTCATTCCGTGAAGGATATGCGTTCATGTTCGGTGTTGGTGAAACACTCGGTAACGCGATCGTGACACAAATGCCTGACAAGTTCGAAGAAACAATGATGCCTGAAGAGATGCCTGAAACAGGTCTCGGTGGTGCACAAGAACAATCAATGAACACGCTCTACGCTGGATTAGCTGTACTTGGCGGAATCTTACTCGCCTTCGTAACGCTTCGCAAACGTAAAGTATCTGAACAATAATCAATAAGGAGGGAGTCCCATGAACAAGCGCCTTTTGTTTCTGGCGCTCTCTCTCTTTTGTTTTAGCTTCTGGACGTGGACGAGCGCCCAAGAATCGTCGTCACCACCTGTAGAAGAAAAACAAATAGAGGAGAGCCCGGATTTAACGGCTGAATTCTCACTTCTACAGGAAGAGGTGAAAAAGCTACGCTTAGCCGAGGAAGAAGATAACGCCAAGGCCGTCACCCCTGTTCAAATCCAGATCCCTAAAATCGATGTCGACACCGCCATCGAACAAGTCGGGGTCCTCGATAATGGACAGATGGGTGTACCAGAAGATGAGAACCAGGTCGGGTGGTTCGAACCCGGTGTCACACCGGGTAGCAAAGGAAATGCTGTGATTGCCGGTCACGTCGACAGCAAGACCGGCCCGGCTATCTTTTATCAACTCGATCAACTGACAAAAGGCGATGACGTTCTGATTCAAGATGAAGCGGGTAACACACTCCGGTTCCGCGTCACAAAAACAGAACGCTATGATACGAAAACCGCGCCAATCGAAGAGATTTTCGGTGCCACAACAAATCGGAACTTAAATTTGATTACCTGTTCGGGTACGTTCGGGGACGGGGGCTATGATGAACGATTCGTCGTCTATACAGAGCTGGTGGATACCGAACTGAACGAAACTGTCGATCTCGAGACACCGACGGCAGTCGAACTGAAAGGTAACTTATTGACATGGCACGCCGTTCGTCAAGAGAGCGTGATTGGATATCGGATCTATGAAATCATCGACGGAAAAGCGACTCATATCGAAAGTATCCCATCCCATGCACGAAAAAGTATCGAGGTCACAAATGAGAACAATGCATCCTACTACGTGACTGCGATTGACCAACTTGGAAATGAGTCAAAACCTTCCGAGATGACAAAATGACAAAAAGACCCCTTACTCGCTTTAGAAATGAGTAAGGGGTCTTTTGTTGTTTATACGAAGCAAGGAATTTGCGGGTTGAACGTCTTGTTGTTCTCCGTCATGACCTGCTTTTTAATTTTGCCTTCTCCGAGATAGACGATGCGATCGGCAAGCGCCTCAGCATCTTCTTCATCGTGTGTCACAAAGATCGTCGTCGTGCCCGTCTGCTTCAAGAGACGACGCAAATCGTCGCGAATCCGGTGTTGAAGTGACGTATCGAGATTACTGAACGGTTCGTCTAGAATCAACAGTGACGGTTTCGGTGCGAGTGCACGCGCTAGCGCGACACGCTGTTGTTGTCCCCCACTGAGTTCGTACGGATAGCGGTGACGGAACTCCGTCAAGTTAACGAGTGCGAGCATCTCTTCGACGCGCGCATTCCGCTCCTTGCGGTTCAGTTTATGGAGACCGAATCGAATGTTCTTTTCAACGGTCATGTGCGGGAAGAGTGCGTAGTCTTGAAAGACCATCCCCACCCCACGGTCTTCTGGCGGCATGAACTGGCAATCGTCGCAACAGACACAGTCATTCACGACGACGACGCCCTGGTTCGGCATCTCGAGTCCTGCAATCAAACGGAGAATCGTACTCTTTCCCGATCCGCTGTCCCCTAGAAGCGACACGATTTCACCTTTTGTAATCGAAATCGAGAACCCTTTGATGGTCTCTTCATGCGCACCTTTATAGCTAAAATGTAAATCGTTGATTTGAACGAACATTAGTCGGCCTCCTTATCAAGCACCTTGTGGGAAACGAATATCAACAGTCCACTCATGAGGACGATGACGATGGAAGCGAGTGCCGCTTCGTGAATCTTCTCATCACTCACGTATTTGAACGCCTGTGTCGCAAGCGTCGAAAAGTTAAATGGTTGTAAAAAGAGCGTCAATGGCAACTCTTTCATAATATCAATAAAGACGAGGATAAACGCGCTCATGATGGCGCCTTTGATCATCGGGATATCGACGCGGAAGAACGTCTGGACCGTGTTCCACCCCAGCATACGGGATGCTTCCGTGAATGACTTCCCGACCTTCTCAAACCCGCTCTCGATTGAGTTGTAGCCGATGGCGAGGAAGCGAATGACGTAGGCAAAGATGAGCATGATGAGCGTCGTCCGGAACACGAATGTCTGACTCAAGTCGAGCGCCCGTGCCAAATCGAGCACTTTGTCATCGAGCCACAAGAAGAGCGTGATGACCGCAATGGCGATGGCCGCTCCCGGAATCGAATACCCGAGTGTCGTCACTTTCGAAATGACACGCGTCATGTTCGACGGGAAGAGTCGTGTATAGTTCGCAATGATGAGTGCGAACAGTAAAATGATCACGGTTGCGGTAAAGGCGACTCGTACCGTATTCCAAACGAGTTGCCAAAATTCTTCCGTGAAGACCGTATCGAACGTCAGAAACGTCCAGGCCGTCAACTGCGTGAACGGAATGACGAATGCAATGGCAAAGACGATAGAAACATATGCGAATACCGCATAGCGATGCCAACCTTGAAGCGGTCTCGGTTTGAGCGGCTTCACTTTCGTCGAAGCGTAACTGAACTGCTTTCGTCCTCGGACGAGTCGTTCCATCGTCAAGATGGCGATGACGAGAATCATGAGTGTGCCCGCAAGCTTCAGCGCCGACGACGTATCCTTCATCCCGAACCATGTGCTAAAAATAGCGGTACTGAACGTCTGGATCCCGAAGTATTTCACGACACCATAGTCATTGAGCACTTCCATCAAGACGAGACTGACACCGCCGATGATGGCGACTCGGGAAATCGGGATGACGACGGTGAAGAAGATGTCCCATGAGCCGCGACCGAGAATCCGTGCGTTCTCAATCATCGAGGATGATTGGTTATGCAGAAACGCTCGTGTAATCGTATAAATGTATGGATAGAGGAACAACGTGAAAATAAACACGGTTCCTTGAATCGACATGATGTTGAAGTACGACTGATCGACGGTGATCCCGAACTGATTCCGTAGTGTCGTTTGGATCACTCCGGTGTAATTTAAAATGCCGTGATACGTATACGCCCCGATATAAGGCGGAATCGCGAGCGGCAGGATGAGTGCCCATTTAAAGAAGCGACGGAACGGGAAATCATAAACGGTCACGAACCAAGCGAGACTCGTCCCGATCACGGTCGTCAAGACACCGGTAGCCACCATAATGAACAACGTGTTTCTCACGTAACGGGGCAACAGGTACTCCTGAATGTGCTGCCAATTGTCATTGACCGGGGCGAACAATTCGACGAGCACGACAATTCCCGGCAAGACGATCAATAAAATCGCGAGAAAGCTGAGGATCGCCCATCCATTCAGTTGTCGTTTTACTGCGTGCCAGTTCATGTCGTACCGCTCCCGTTCTGTAAACTATCAATTCCTGTCCCATCATATCAGTTTCTGTGCATCCCGTGTAGCGCTTAGGGTGTGAAGAACGCAAAAATCTCCGGCCTGAACTCTCGTTCAAGCCGAAGTCATCTTACTTCCAACCTACTTCGTTAAAGATACGGATTGCCTCTTGTTGGTTTTCACCGAGTACAGAGAGATTGATATCCTGCTCTTTGAACTCACCCCATGACTGGAGAAGCTCATTCGGTTCAACCGACTCGTTGACTGGATATTCATAGTTCACACTCGCAAACTTCTCTTGAGCTGACGGTTCTGACATGAACTCCATCAATTTTTGAGCGTTTTCTGTATTTTTCGATGCTTTCGTCATCGCGATACCCGAAATGTTCACGTGTGTGCCTGTTGTATCTTGGTTCGGGAAGAAGACACCGAGTTGTTCAGCGACTTTCTTCTCTTCCTCGTCTTCAGAATTCAACATGAGCCCCATGTAGTACGTGTTCATGATGGCCACGTCCCCTTCGCCAGCGACGACTGCTTTCGCTTGGTCACGGTCGTTCCCTTGTGGGTCGCGTGCCATGTTGTTCACTAAGCCCTTCGCCCACTCTTTCGCTTCATCGACACCGTTCACTTCGATGAACGATGCGAGGAGTGAGATGTTGTACATGTTTTCCGATGGACGCACGAGCACTTTGCCGTTCCACTGTTCTTCCGTCAACGCTTCGTACGTCGACAAATCTTCTGGTTTCACGCGATCTTTTGAGTACACGATGACACGCGCACGTTTCGTCAAACCGAACCACTCGTTGTCTGTGTCACGATATTTTGCAGGAATGTTTGACTCAAGCTCATCGCTATCGACCGCTTGAAGATGTCCCGCTTCTTTCGCCTGATACAAGTTTCCAGCATCTGCAGTGATGAAGAGGTCAGCCTCTGTGCTCTCCCCTTCTGTGTTCAAACGCTCGAGAAGTTCGTCGCTCTTCCCTTCCACTACGTTGACCTTGATGCCTGTTTCTTCTTCAAACTGTTTATATAATTGTTGATCGACATCGTAGTGGCGACTCGAGTAAACATTGACGACGTTCGAATCGTCTGAGCCTTCATTTGAAGTTGTCTCATCTGTGCTTGCACAAGCGGCAAGGAGCGATGTCGTTAACGCTGCTGAAATTCCTAAAGCTGCATATTTTTTGTTCATCTGTCATTCCCCCACGTTCGGTTATTTCTCTCTGGTAATGATAATTACTCTCAGTACCTATCATCACTGATAATCATTCTCACGTCAAGACTTTTCTGCAATCGCTATCATATTACATGTGCAATTCGTGACAGTTTTGAGGACATCATTTCTTGACTTCAAAAGAATGGGGACGATATAGTAAAATCAAACAAACCGTCTGGTCGGTACAGAAAGAGGTGAAGATATGTCAAACCGATCGAACGTTACAAAGCAAAAGCTGTTGGATGCGGCAACCGACATCATCATGAACCACGGCGTGCATCAACTTACCTTAGATGAAGTCGCCAAGACTGCGGGTGTATCTAAAGGGGGACTTCTTTATCATTATCCTTCAAAAGAAGCGTTGATGACGGCGATGGTCGAACGATTACAACAAGAACAAAACGAGCTATATGCTTCATTGCAAGATGAAGGCCATGGACCTATCGAGGCATTCGTTCGTCTATTTGATGAAACGAAGTTGCATCCTGAGCGTGCTGCCATCCAAATCGACGTCGAGAAAATGATTGCATTTCTCACGTTGTTCGAAGTCGACCAAGAGTACGCCAATCGTTGGAAACATGATTTGGATACGTTCTTCGCACAGTTCCAACAAACGGCTGATCCGGTGGAAACGATGATCATTCGTTATGCACTCGAAGGTATGATGATGTCCGAACACTTCGGTGTCGGCGTTCCCCCTGCCGAACTCAAACAAGCGATTATCGCACGCTTGATTGAACGAGCCCACGACATCGATCGTGAGTCATAAAACAACATAACAATAGAGGAGATTAAAAACCCATGCAGAAAATCACGTCCTTCTCCGTCAACAACAAGTTTGCGGTTTGGTTGATGACGATCATCTTGACGGCCGCCGGTCTTTTCGCCGGTCTGACGATGAAGCTCGAGACGTTACCGGACATTACGACTCCGACCGTCTCGGTCACAACCATTTATCCAGGTGCATCCCCTGAACAAGTGCTCGAAGAAGTCAGCACCGTGTTAGAAGATCGTCTTCAGAATTTAAATGGTGTGGAACAAGTTCGCTCTTCGTCATTCCAAAACGCTTCGAACATCCAAATCGATTACGATTTCAGCACCGATATGGATGAAGCGGAACAACAAGTCAAAGATGCGTTAAGCAACGTCGAATTGCCGGAGTCGGCACAAGAACCACAAGTGTCGCGTCTCAGTTTCGACGCTTTCCCGGTAATCGGGGCTGCCATCTCGGATGAGAGTCTTGATTTGGCCGAATTGACAAAACTCGTCGAGGAAGAAGTGCAGCCTGCTCTTGAAGGAGTGGAAGGTGCGCAAACCGTCCAAATTGCAGGGCAAGAGATTCGCCGCGTCGAACTTCAATTCGACCAAGAAGCGCTCGCAGAATACAATTTGACAGAAGACACGGTCAAACAATTGATTCAAGCGAATGACGCTCGGATTGCGCTCGGGTTATATGAATTAGGGGATACGGAGCAAGCGGTCGTCATCGACGGCAAGTCGGAGACACTCGAAGCGTTCCGCGACATCCAAATCCCTTACTCACCAGCACAATCAACGCCGACGACACCGTCTGCCCCGACTGAATTGCCACCTGGTCAAACGCCAGACGTGCCAACAGAGGTCCCGACGGAAACACCATCGGCATTACCACCGAACGTTCCGACGACGGCTCCGACTGTCGCGTTGAGTGAACTTGCGACAATCGAGGACAAAGGAATCGAAGAATCGATTTCTCGCTCGAACGGTGAACGTTCAATTGGCGTACAAGTGACGAAGACACAAGATGCGAACACGGTCGATGTCGTCAACGCCGTCAAAGAAGTATTGAATGACTTCGAAGCTGAAAACGATACGGCGAATGTATCGATCACACTCGACCAAGGACAACCGATTGAAGAGTCGGTCGAAACGATGTTGTCTAAAGCATTACTTGGTGGGTTGTTCGCTATCCTCATCATCTTAGTGTTCTTACGTAACTTCCGATCGACGATCATCGCCGTCATCTCGATCCCGTTGTCGCTTCTCATGGCACTCATCGTCTTGAAGCAATTGGACATCACGTTGAACATCATGACGCTCGGTGCGATGACCGTTGCGATTGGTCGCGTCGTCGATGACTCCATCGTCGTCATCGAGAACATTTACCGTCGACTCACGCGTTCGAACGAACCACTTCGCGGTAAAGAGTTGATTATCGCGGCAACAAAAGAAGTATTCATCCCGATCGCCTCGTCGACCATCGTCACGATTGCAGTATTCTTGCCGCTTGGATTTGTCACTGGTTTTGTCGGTGAACTGTTCTTGCCGTTCGCATTGACGGTCGTCTTCGCATTACTCGCTTCGTTACTCGTGGCGATCACGGTCGTACCAATGATGGCCGACTCGTTCTTTAAAAACCGCGACAAGTTGAAACCAGAAGAAGGTCCAGGCAAGCTCGCGGAATGGTATCGTGGCGTCTTGAACTGGTCACTGAACCATAAACTCGTCGTGTTCGGTCTCGCGACTGCCCTATTGATTGGTAGCTTTGCCCTTGTCCCAGCGATTGGGGTCAACTTCTTGAATCAGGATTCGGAGAAGACGTTGTTCGTCACGTTCGACCCAGAACCTGGTCAAACACTTGAAGATTCGATTGCCGCAGCAGAAGTGGCAGAAGAATACTTCATGGAAGAACAACCGAACGCAACCGATGTTCAGTTCACGGTCGGTGGAGAGAACCCGCTGAACCCCGGAAACAACAAACAAGGAATCTTCATCGTTCAATATGATCCAGATACGGAAGACTTCGCGGATGTGAAGTTAGCTGATATCGAGAAATTGAACGAACTCGCTTCGAACGGGGAATGGAAAGAACAAGACTTCTCAGGTGGCGGCGCAACGAGCGGTGTCACATACAACGTCTATGCCAACTCCCTTGAAGATTTAGAAGCCATCGTGCCGACTTTCATCGAAACGATTGAAGAGGAAACGGATTATGTCCGTCAAGCGACATCTGACTTACGTGAGTCCTATGTACAATACACGTTCAACGTCGACCAACAGGCCGCTGCAGAAGCCGGTGTGTCGGCAGGTCAAATCGCGCAAGTCATCAGTCAGTTTCAGGCACCAGAAAGTCCACTTACAAGTGTCACAGTGGATGACAAACAGTTAGACGTCGTCATCCCGAGCGAGCAAGTGACGTATGACAGTGTCGATGACCTGCAAGCACAAGAAATCACGACACCGTTCGGACCACGCCCGATTTCAGACTTCATTGAAATCGAAGAAGGCACAACACCGGACACACTCGTCGAGCGGGACGGAAAACTGCTTGCGCAAGTAAGTGTTGAACTCAGCACAGATAAAGCGACAGAAGCGTCTGCTGCGATTGAAGAACGCGTATCGGACATCGAGCTCCCATCTGGCGTCTCGTATGATGTCGGCGGTGTAACGGAACAGATTCAAGAATCGTTCACTCAGCTCGGTCTTGCGATGCTCGCCGCGATCGCCATCGTATACTTGGTTCTCGTCATCACATTCGGTGGGGCACTCACGCCATTCGTCGTGTTGTTCTCACTTCCGTATGCGATTATCGGGGGACTCGTCGCCCTTCTCATCACGGGTGAAACGATTTCGGTTTCTGCCTTGATCGGGGCACTCATGTTGATCGGGATTGTCGTCACGAACGCCATCGTTTTGATTGACCGCGTCATTCATAAAGAAGAAGCTGGTTTATCAACACGTGAAGCGTTACTTGAGGCAGCGGGCACACGCCTTCGCCCAATCTTGATGACCGCACTCGCGACAATCGGTGCACTCGCACCACTCGCACTCGGTCTCGAGGGTGGCGCACTCATCTCGAAAGGTCTCGGGGTCACCGTGATTGGCGGACTCACAAGTTCGACACTTCTCACGTTGCTCATCGTACCAATCGTCTATGAGTTCTTCGCACGATTCCGTAAGAAAAAACAAGCATAATCAAAAGAGAGTCGACTCATTCGAGTCGGCTCCCTTTTTTGCGTTCAATAACACTGCATAATGATTTCGGTTTCTCCAAACCGTTTGGCACGGAGAGCATCTTCCGGAATGAGAAAATAGAGAATACCTGCATCCCCGAACATGACGTCTAACTCTTCAGACGTGTCCATTTGAAACAATAGGAAAGGATGATCGAATCGTTCCCCATATGTTTCTTGTATCTCTTCAAAAACGTCACCTTGCACTTCACTCGGATGTCCACCGATTGCATGAAGTTCTTCTTGTTCGAATCGTTCGAGTAACCGATCGTACATCTCTTCGTCGAGCAGCTCATATAAACTGTATTCATTCTCTGCATAGCTTTCTTTAAAGGAAACGGCACGTTCATTTAATGCTTCCCCAACTCGCACTCGCTCAAGTTTCGATTCTTCAGTAAACAGAACACGCCAAAGATGACGTTCATCCACATCTCCCCAAGGTTGTTCTTCTAAATCATAGAAGAAAGACAACACCCCTTCTTTCGGGAGTGCATCTACGGATTCAAACTCAGCTAAATCACTTAAACGAAACTGAGCTAAAAACGTCATATTCTCTCCAGGATGCAAGTCTGCGTGTGGTAAGTCAGGATATCCGCCAAACTTAGAATGGCCAACCGCTACTTCTTCCCTTGTTGTCCGTGGCAAAGTTGTCAAATTGACCCGCTTTGTGAACGCATGTAAAATGTCTTCCCTGTTTTGTAATCCATGCTCTTGAATAAATTGCTCAATCGTTTTTAGTTCCATCTCGGCACCCCGCTTGTTTATGATAGATGTAGTATAGCATCCCGAACGTATGTACCCCTTACCTTTTTTGTTATACCCTTTTCTTGACCTCTCTCGTTGAATTTGAGAAGATTCATACGTTTTGAATGACGTGAAAGGAAGTCATGTATATGAAATTATTAAAATGGATGATTGGGCTCGCTCTTTTATTCGGATTGAGCACGCTCGGAAACTGGATTGTTGAGACGTTCTCGTGGAAAGTACCAGGCAGCGTCATCGGCATGGTGCTGTTGCTCATTCTCTTAGTAACAAAAGTCATTCGCGTGGAATGGATTGAGGACAGTGCCGGATATTTGACGAAGCATCTCGCCTTCTTCTTCATCCCTATTGCCGTCGGCCTTATGGCGTACGGCACGTTGTTAAAAGCTGCCGGCATCCCGCTCCTTATCACGTTACTCGCCAGCATGGCGGTGGGTATGGTCGTGACCGCGTTTGTTTCCGGGAAAGAAGGTGAGACATCATGACATACGTTTGGATCGGATCGACGATTCTCGTGTATTCGCTCAGTCGTCGACTTTCCATGAAGTGGGCATCTCCGTTCACCAATGTCGTCTTCTTAAGTACAGCGATTTTGATTCTTCTGTTACTCGTGACAGGACAGTCCTATGATGCGTATGAACCGGCTACCGATCTCATCACCATCTTACTCGGACCAGCGACGGTCGCCCTCGGATTACCGCTCTATCGCAACTTACCTGTACTACTCGCACGGGCAAAGCGAGCACTGAGCGCGATTGTCATCGGGTCACTTTCCACAATCTTCGTGGCTGTACTTTTCGGCAAGTTATTTTCTTTCACCGAAAACGTATTGATTGCACTATCGGTCAAATCGGCAACGTCCCCGATTGCCCTTGAATTGGCTCGACAACTAGAGGGGGATGCAACACTTGCGGCCTCGATCGCCGTTGCCTGCGGTATTTTAGGGGCGATGCTCGGACCGGTCTTATTGACGTGGATTCGTATGGACGACCCGTTCACGCGTGGACTCACACTCGGCACAATCAGTCACGGGATTGGGACCGCTCAGGCGGCAACGGAACATCCGTTGTCCGGTGCAACAGGTGGTGCCGCAATGGGATTGACCGCAATCTTCACCTCGTTTATCTTGCCGATTCTATATCCGTTTCTCTTTTGAACAGGTCGCGTCCATCGATGGGCGCGACTTTTTTGTTTCGACTTCGATTGCGCGTGATAAACTAATGAAGATGAAACTTATTAGAGGAGGGCAATCCATGCAAGCAAAATTAATTGAACGCTTAATGACGTACGCGAAGATTGATACACAGTCGGATTTCACAAGTACGATAACACCATCGACGGCCAAACAATGGGATTTGATTCGCCATTTGGAGAAAGAATTAAAAGAACTCGGTCTGACAGACGTCGAGACGGACGAATACGGGTATCTCTTCGCCACACTTCCGAGTAACGTCGATCATGATGTACCGACTATCGGCTTCCTTGCCCACGTCGATACGGCGACCGATTTCACAGGAACGAACGTCTCCCCTCAACTCGTCGAGCATTATGAAGGTGGCGACATCGTCTTGAACGAGTCGCTTCATGTCGTGTTATCACCAAAAGACTTCCCAGAACTGGACGGGTATGTCGGGCATACGCTCATGACAACGGACGGCACGACACTCCTCGGTGCGGACGATAAAGCAGGAATCGCTGAAATCGTCACAGCGATCGAATACTTATTGGCTCATCCTGAGATTCCACACGGGCCGGTCCGCATCGCCTTCACACCGGATGAAGAAATCGGACGTGGACCACATAAATTCGATGTCGCCCGATTCAATGCGGACTTCGCTTACACGATGGACGGCGGTCCACTTGGAGAGTTGCAGTATGAGAGTTTCAACGCAGCCGGTGCGACCGTCACCTTCCACGGGACGAACGTGCACCCAGGTAGCGCCAAGAACAAGATGGTCAACTCGATGAAGCTCGCGATGGCGTTCCAAAACCGTTTGCCTGCTGATGAGGCACCGGAACGGACGAGCAACTACGAAGGATTCTTCCACTTGAACGGCTTCAATGGGGACGTCGAGAAGACGACGCTTCAATACATCATCCGCGATCACGACAAACAGAAGTTCGAAGCGCGTAAAGCGTTGATGGAGAAGCTTGTCCTCGAATGGAAACAAAAATACGGGGAAGAACGGATTGAACTCCAGATGGAAGACCAGTATTACAACATGGCTGAGAAAATCGAGCCGGTCAAACACATCGTCGATACCGTCGCTGATGTCATGCGTGGTCTTGGCATCGAACCGAAGATCGAACCGATTCGTGGTGGGACAGACGGATCGCAACTTTCTTACATGGGCCTTCCGACGCCGAACATCTTCACAGGTGGCGAAAACTATCACGGGAAGTTTGAATACATCTCTGTGAACAACATGGAAAAAGCAACAACGGTTATCATCGAAACACTTCGCACATTCGCGAAGCGCGCACAAGCATAACACATGCGCCTCCAATCGTTCTCTTTTACACTAGAGACATTGGAGGCGATTTTTGATGAAGCATACATTTAGCATGAACCTCGGCTGGGATGGCGGACGAAATGACGTCGGTACCCTCGAGGCCGAGCGATTAAAGACACAGATTTCGATCCCACCCGAGATGGACGGTCCCGGAGTCGGCACGAATCCGGATGAGATGTTACTCGGGGCAGCGGCCACGTGTTATATCATTACCCTCGCAGCCGTACTCGGACGGAGTGACCTGACTCACCGTGGCATCACGATTGATGCGGAAGGCATCGTCGATGTGACGAACGGCATCTTCACTTACGAGACGATTCGCTATGCGACAACGATTCAAGTACCTACAGAGATGACGGATCGAGAGATCACACTTGTTGAACGCATCGCGAAAAAAGCGAAAGATCAATGTATGATTTCACGCGCACTCGCAGGAAATGTAGCATTTGAGTTGAATACCGTCATTTCACGTAAAAGTGGCAATGATTTTATTTGAAGAACCTTTGAAAAAAGCGATAATTGTAAACAGACGTAATCGCTTTGTCATGGACGTACTCGTTGATGATTTGCTCACGCCTTGCCATTGTCCTGTAACAGGAAGGATTGGAGATATTATATTTGAAAACATCCCCTGCCTCGTCTCAGAAACCTATGACTCGAATCGTAAAACTCGCTTTACAGTCGAAGCCATTTCAGTCGATGGTGAACAATGGATTGGAATCAATCAAGGTCGTGTAAACGACTATGTTGAAGCTTTCTTACTCGAGAACCAGCTTGATGCTTTCTCAACCCCGAGGGGAATCAAACGTGAAATAGTAACTGACGGTGCACGGATCGATTTTCAGATTGATGGAATCTTCATGGAAGTGAAGGCTCCGCTCAGCGAACTACTCACTATTCCTCTCCCACACTTTAAACGTAGACGAGTGAAACGACCCATCGAAACAGAACGTTTGATTCGTCATCTCTACGCTCTGATTTCCACTCTACCCCAAACCGGAAGAGCAGTCCTCTTATATGTTTTTTTATATGACGCACCAATTTATACCGGTAATCCCAACCGAAAACAAGACCATCTAATTCGTCAATTGATTAACGATGCGATACCTTCCGGATTAGAAATATGGCAACTGAACTGCACTATTTCCCCTGAAGGAATTCGTTTACTTCGTTGCTTTGACACAACGTCTCACTTCAAGTAACCAAATGTATTAAGTGAAACGTTATGTTTTTACTAAACATATGATATGTTGGGAATTACCGAATAGAGTCATTTTTCACTTCCACTCTTTACGCGACTGCGCGTTTTTCAAAAACGTGATACAATACACGTCGTAAACTAATCAGAAAAACGAGGGATACCATACATGATTACAGTAAATAACGTCAGCCTACAATTTGGCGGTCGCAAGTTGTTTGAAGAGGTGAACATCAAGTTCACGCCAGGCAACTGTTACGGATTGATCGGTGCGAACGGTGCCGGAAAATCGACATTCTTAAAGATTTTATCAGGTGAACAAGATACGACGACGGGTGATGTCAGCATCACACCGGGCGAACGTCTCGCCGTCCTCAAACAGGACCACTACGCGTATGAGGACAGTGCAGTTCTCGAGACCGTCATCATGGGTCACGAGCGTCTCTACAAAGTAATGAAAGAAAAAGACGCCATCTACATGAAAGAAGACTTCTCAGATGAAGACGGGATGCGCGCAGCTGAACTCGAAGGAGAATTCGCTGAGTTGAACGGTTGGGAAGCAGAGTCGGAAGCCTCGATGGTCCTCCAAGGTCTTGGTATCTCTGAAGCGCTCCACCAGAAACAAATGAGCGAACTCACAGGTGGGGAGAAAGTCAAAGTCCTTCTTGCCCAAGCGCTCTTCGGTAAGCCAGATATCCTCCTCTTAGACGAGCCGACCAACGGACTTGACCTAAAAGCGATTCAATGGTTAGAAGAATTCTTGATCAACTTTGAAAACACAGTCATCGTCGTTTCCCACGACCGTCACTTCTTGAACAAAGTCTGTACGCACATGGCCGACCTCGACTTTGGAAAAATCCAATTGTATGTCGGGAACTACGACTTCTGGTATGAGTCTAGCCAACTCGCTACACGTATGGCGGCAGACCAGAACAAGAAGAAAGAAGAGAAAATCAAAGAGCTTCAAAACTTCATCGCACGTTTCAGCTCGAACGCATCGAAAGCACGTCAAGCGACGTCTCGTAAGAAGTTGCTCGATAAGATCACACTTGATGACATCCGTCCGTCGTCACGTCGTTATCCGTTCGTCGGATTCACGATGGAGCGCGAGATCGGAAACGATGTTCTCTATGTCGATAACGTATCGAAGACGATCGATGGTGTAAAAGTACTCGACAACGTCACGTTCTCACTCAACAAGACGGACAAAGTCGCATTCGTCGGTCGTTCGGACGTTGCCATCACGACACTCTTCAAAATTCTCATGGGTGAGATGGAGCCAGACACAGGGTCAGTCAAATGGGGCGTCACGACAACTCAGTCATACTTCCCGAAAGACAATTCGGAGTACTTCGAGGGCTCAGAAAAGAGCATCCTCGACTGGTTGCGCCAGTTCTCACCTGCCGATGAGTCAGACACGTTCCTTCGTGGATTCCTTGGCCGCATGCTCTTCTCAGGTGAAGAAGTCATGAAGAAGGCGTCTGTCCTCTCAGGAGGAGAAAAAGTACGCTGCATGCTCTCGAAGATGATGCTCTCGAACTCGAACGTACTCGTCCTTGACGATCCGACGAACCACTTGGATCTCGAATCGATCACAGCACTCAACAACGGTCTCGAGTCGTTCAAAGGCGTGCTTCTCTTCAGCTCACATGACCATCAGCTCATCTCGACGATCGCGACACGCATCATCGAAGTGACTCCGAATGGCATCGTGGACAAAGAAGCAACATACGATGAGTACTTGGAGAACGAAGCGCTTCAACAACAAGTTGAATCCCTTTACCAAAATGCATAATAAAAAATCGGCTCAACGTGAGCCGATTTTTTATTTAACGTTTACCGTCTCCATGACGTGCTCATGAATATCATGACCTTTCGTGACATGGACTTGAACGTTGTATGCGCCTGATTCAGCAAAGGTGTGTGCACCTTTATACATCCCAGTATCTGCTTCCTCTAACTTCACCCACTCATGCTTCTCTGCCCCGTCTTGGAAGATTTCGAGTTGTACTTCCGCCCCTGCGAGCATCTCGTCTTCAATCATGACGTGTACCATGAATGGTTGTTCTTCCCCTGCTGTCGCCTCTTTCGGATCAAGCGTGATATCCGCTCCAGCGTGGTGATGATGCTCACTCTCTTCTTCTGCTTCAGCAGCCGTTTCTGGATGTCCAACCGTCACGTTTGTCGTCGGCATGGTGTGCATCGAACGCGCTGACACGTGAACCTGGACCGTATAGACCGCTTCTTCCGCGAACGTCGTCTCCGCTTCATAGACACCGTCTTTCGTGAGTGACGCCTTGATCATCTCACTTTCTTCCTTCGCATCGTTCTTCCATACTTCGAACTTGATTTCATCCGCATCGTCTACAGGTTGACCATCTTGCGTGACTGTTACTGATAAAGGTACCGCCTCTCCCTTTTCAGCCGTTGCCTCTACCGTCAACTCTGCCTCGACCGGTTCCATTGACTGTGGAACAGCCGCGCTCTCCGCTTCTTTCTCAGTACCACACGCACCGAGTACGAACAACCCGATGAGTCCAAACACGACCCCAAACCGTGTCATCATCTTTTTCATCATAAGTCCTCCTTATAAATCGCTTACATCTTTCACACATTGTTCATGATACCATCTCTTTCCAAAAAGAGTGTGAGCATTCTGTGATATATCCCACGATACATTCTCACAAATTTCACACATATAGTTGAATCAAAATTTATTGAGTACATTTCCGAATTTTAGTCCATCATTTCTAAAAAGGGGTATATAAAATATATCAAGGTCAATCATTTGGAAAGTCTTAACATCAAGAGAGTTACATCATGAATGGAGGCGAATTCAGATGAAACGTAAGGTCATTCGTGGGGCGATGGCACTGTTCATCTTATTGGCGATGGTGATCACACAATCGATTTCCGTCAGTGCCGCCGCTTCAAAATTTGTCACGAGTGTGAACACGACGAGCAAGGTCGTCGCATTGACGTTCGATGACGGGGCAGACGGGGCGAACACGAACAAGATTTTAGACATTTTAGCAAAAAACAATGTCAAAGCCACTTTCTTTTTAACGGGGTCGGGCGCAAATAACCATCCACAGTACATTAAAAATATCGCCGCAAAAGGACATCAACTCGGAAATCACTCGTATACACACCCTGACTTCACCAAACTGACTGCCACGCAGATGAAATCCGAACTCGACCGCACGGAAGCTTTGATTAAATCGTTGACCGGAAAAACGACAAAACCGATTTTCAGAGCCCCTTTTGGTGCAGTGAATAGTACCGTATTGAGCGGTGTCGGGGCTTCAGGATACGGATACACGATTCAATGGAACATTGATACGGTTGACTGGAAAGGATTGACCGCGAGCCAAATCAACACGAAAGTTCAGACTAACATCAAACCGGGTTCAATCGTCTTGATGCATACCGGAGCCGGGGCCCCGGGTACACCGCTCGCACTCCCAACGATGATTTCACAACTCAAAGCAAAAGGGTACAAATTTGTCACGATCTCACAATTACTTGCATATCAAAACGCATCGACGAACAAAACGTATACCGTGAAGTCAGGTGATACGTTGTACAGTATCGCACGGACATACGGAGTCACCGTCTCGGCGCTTGCTGCCGCCAACAACATTACGAACTACAGCTTGATTTATGTAGGACAAGTGCTCATCATTCCAGGAACGACCGTTACACCACCTACGACGACCGTGAAATACACCGTGAAATCGGGCGACACACTCTACAAGATTGCGACGATGTACAATACGACCGTCGCAAAAATCGCAGCTGCCAATAACATCGCAAACGTCAACTCCATCTATGTCGGACAAGTGCTCGTCATCCCAGGTACGACGGTCACACCACCGACAACTACGGTAAAATACACGGTCAAATTAGGGGACACGCTGTACAAGATTGCGACGATGTATAACACAACTGTTGCGAAAATCGCGGCCGCCAACAATATCACGAACGTCAGCTTAATCAGTGTCGGGCAAGTGTTGACCATTCCGAAATGATTGCCTCGTGAATCTTTTCCTCAGCTTGTGACGTATCGTATACAAACAGGAAAAGAGGAAACGCTATGACTCGAACCGTAATCCGTGTCAGTACTACCGCATTCATCGGACTTTTGGTTTCAATTGCCACATTCTCGATTTTGATTTGGCTCGGTTATGAACAAGCACTCACATCCGGTGAGCCGATCCAATTCTTAACACGTGAGATTTATCAATTCGAGAAGGGAATCGGGGTCGCCAACCAGAATCAAATGGCCATCCTCGGTGCCGGATTTATGGGCATTGCCGTTCTCATTGGAGAGATCGGGATACGTCTTAAACGAAAGTAACCGCTGCATACGCAACGGTTACTTTTTTAATGCTGATGTTCACCACCATGGTCGTGTGAGTGAACGATTGGTTGCTGCAATTGGTCGATTTGGTCTTGCGGTACATCACCGACAATCATCCATGCGGACGGCGTATAGACCTTCTGCCCTTCATGGACCATGCCGTTCACTTGGTAGATTCCCTGATCGAGTTTCACGCTCGTCACGAGATAGCCATCCTTTTCTGTCACTTCATACGTCCGGGTCTCTTCCGAATCGTAAGGCGTGACTTGAATATGGCTTTCTGTCACACGTTCATCATTCGATATTTTCATCGCAAGCGTCGTCGAGCCAACTTCTACACGTTCAGGTACGATCAGTTGAATGCCAATCGGATCAACGGTGCGTTCTACTGGCTGAAGTTGACACGCACCTAACCAAATCGTCGCTAGGATGACAGGAAGGACTGCTTTAAATCGTTTCATGCCGCCACCTCCGCTTTCAACTTCCGGCGCCCGACTAACCAATCAAATAGGAGAACGACAAGAATACTGATCCCTGCGAGCGGTAATGTCACACCAAGAAGTAGAATCAAAATACCGACGATTCGTTTGATCCGTTCGTCCTCAAACCGCTTCATCTGTTCGATCGATCCGATTCTCCGTTTGCGCCACATCACGAACGAGCTGATGACCACGAAAATGAGACCTAGACAAAGTGCGACCCCAACCAATTGATTGAGCAAACCGAAGAGGCGACCTTCATGGAAGGCGATTCCGACCGTAATCAGTTTTCCGAGAACCCCGTAATCTGCGTATGTCACAGAGCTGAGTGTTTCACCACTGTATTGATCTAAGTTCACCGTCGCTTCTTTAAATGGATGTCCCGCTGCCGATGTGATAGTATAGACGCCTGTTTCGCCTTCCGGAAGCGAGATCGTGTACGGTCGATCAATCGTGGACTTGTTAACCACTTGATTCAAATCAATCGGCAACAGCGTACTTGGAGAAGAAGTTGGAACGAGATCTGCTTGGGTCGCCCAAGGTACGTCTTCTGCCACATCTTTTGTCGTCACGGTCGATTCCGGCTTGGTACCAAACGCATAGGCATACATCGGTGCTCCCGTGTTTGTCGACGAGGAAACCCACTGCAGCATCGCACCCGAAACGGATGACCAAGCCAACCCTGAACTGATAATGAGCACGAGGCCTAGCGATGACCATAAGGCGACGCTACCGTGCATCTGCTTCCACCACTGTCGTCCTTTCCCAAGCTTCGGCATAAGCATCCGAAGCGGATTCTTACCACGTGGCCAAAACAAGAATGTCCCCGTAATAAGAAGAATGATTGCCCAGGACGCCGCGAGTTCGACGACCCAGCTCCCGATTTGACCACCTAATAGTGTGCCATGAATCACAACTAATAAATCCATGCTACCTTCAGCAGACCGTGTTCCTAAAACTTCTGTCGTTTCTGGATGAATATATGTATACATCATCTCGTCTTCGTTCATCCAACCGATTCGAGTCGATTCACCTTCATCCGGCAAACGAATCGATGTGATCATCGCATCCGGATATTCTGTCATGAATGATTCCTTTTGGACTTCTATCGGCTGTTCTTCCGTGAAAGATGCCGTCATCATGTCTTTGTATTGCATCTTTGTTACTTGCGGTTCAAATAAATAAATGCTTCCTGTCACAGCCAAGATAATGAAAATCGGTGCAAATATGAGACCTGCATAAAAGTGCCAACGCCAAATCGCTTGATACCAAGCGTTACGTTTGTTTAACCGTTCCCCTTGCATGATGCTTCCCCCTTTATCATTGTGTCCAACTTGTGAACAGATTGAGTATACAAGGAATGGAAACGGTTTACTCTTACTATTTGTGGCAACTATTCGTCGAATTGAAGAAGTTAAAATGAATTTTGATTCATCTTTTTTTCACATATTCATCGAACTGATTCACACACTTTCACATAAAGAAAGAGACACCAACAAGTTGGCGTCTCCAAAATATGATCAATTTGTGAATTGCTCTGCTTCTGTCGATCCAGCCAGTGCAGTCGTTGATGATTGTCCACCTGAGATGACGAGCGAGACTTCATCGAAGTAACCCGTTCCGACTTCCCGTTGGTGACGTGTCGCCGTGTAACCATGTACTTCAGCCGCAAATTCTGCTTGTTGTAACTCCGAGTACGCTGCCATGCCGCGATCTTTGTACCCGCGTGCGAGCTCGAACATGCCGAAGTTGAGCGCGTGGAATCCAGCGAGTGTGACGAACTGGAACTTGTAGCCCATTGCACCGATTTCTTGTTGGAACGTGGCAATCTCTTCGTCTGACAATTTCTTCTTCCAGTTGAACGATGGCGAGCAGTTGTAAGCGAGAAGTTTGCCTGGATACTTCGCATGAATCGCTTCGGCAAATTGACGTGCCTCTGCTAAATCTGGTTCAGACGTCTCACACCAGACGAGATCTGCATACGGTACATAAGCGAGACCGCGAGCGATAGCTTGCTCGATACCAGCTTCCGTACGATAGAAGCCTTCCGGCGTACGCTCTCCAATGATGAACGGATGATCGATTGGGTCGATGTCGCTCGTGATCAAGTTCGCCGCGTGCGCATCTGTCCGCGCTACGATGATTGTCGGGACGCCCATGACGTCTGCCGCGAGCCGAGCCGAAATCAAGTTTTTCACAGCCGTCTGCGTCGGGAGCAACACCTTCCCACCGAGGTGACCACATTTCTTCTCAGACGAGAGCTGGTCTTCGAGGTGAACGCCGGCAGCACCTGCTTCGATCATCGCCTTCGTCAATTCGAATACGTTGAGCACCCCACCAAAACCGGCTTCCATATCCGCGACAATCGGTGCGAACCAATGCGTGTCGCCTTTCCCTTCTGCCGTTTGAATTTGGTCAGCACGTTGAAGCGCTTGGTTGATTCGTTTGACGACACTTGGTACCGAGTTGGCCGGATATAGACTTTGGTCCGGATACATGTGACCTGACAGGTTCGCATCCGCCGCTACTTGCCAACCACTCAAATAGATGGATTCGAGTCCTGCTTTTACTTGCTGAATCGCCTGGTTCCCTGTCAACGCACCGAGTGCATGGACGTAGTCACGCTCGTGCATCAATTGCCACAGGCGTTCCGCTCCCTTTGTCGCAAGCGTATGTTCAATCACGATAGACCCTCGTAATTTCATGACGTCTTCTACAGAGTATGGACGTTCTACCCCTTCAAATCGTTCTGACTTCCAGCTGTTCAACAATTCTTCACGTTGTTTCATCAATAAACCCTCCTGTATTATATTAATTTCATAAAAATAATTTTGTTATATAACAGATGGTGCAAATGAAATGATTTAGTCGAGGTAAGCGCAGCATTCCAACGCTGCCTTAAACGTCGAATGCTCCATCCCGCAGCAACGACAGACGTTTTCTTCGTCACGATCCTCTGGTTTGCGGAAAACGACGACTTCATCGATTGGCTCTTTCATGATTTGGAGCGAACCGTCTGCACGATCCAAGACGAGGCGCATCAAGTCGTTGCCGTATACGAATGCCGTATTCGCCAAAGATGCTGTCGATTCTCCAGATACGATGCGGCGGACGACCCAACGTTCAATCAACTGTTCGCTTTCCATTTTTTTCGTTGTCATGATGAGGTTCCTCCTTTTAAATTGAACTCCACAGTTTGTCGTTTCATAAATTCACGGCGGCGGCGATGTAAGATTGGTTCCGTATACCCGTTCGGCTGTTTCAACCCATGAAACACGAGTTCGTGGGCGGCTTGATAGGCGATCGACTGATCGACGTTCGGCGTCATCGGTCGATAATTCGGGTCTGACTCGTTTTGCTCATCGACGACTCGTGCCATCCGATAAAGGGTGACCTCGACTTGTTCTGCTGAACAGATGCCGTGATGCAACCAGTTGGCCACGTGTTGGCTCGAAATCCGGAGTGTCGCCCGGTCTTCCATCAGTCCGATATGGTGAATATCCGGCACTTTCGAACAACCGACACCTTGTTCGACCCAACGGACGACGTACCCGAGCAATCCTTGCAAGTTGTTCTCAAGCTCTTCATTGATCTCGTCTTGCGAATAGATGCGTGTCGCGAGCGGAATGTCGAGGAGTTGTTGTCTCTCATGTTTCGAATGAGGTTGCTTGATCAATTCTCGCTGTACATCAAAAGCATCGAGTTGATGATAGTGCATCGCATGGAGTGTCGCCGCGGTCGGTGAAGGTACCCATGCCGTCGTTGCCCCGGAGCGTACGTGTGCCAATTTTTCACGCATCATATCCTGCATTCGGTCGGGCATCGCCCACATCCCTTTTCCGATTTGTGCTTGATGATGGAACCCACTCTCGAGACCGATCCATACATTCAACCGTTCATATGCAGCGAGCCAAGGTGACGTCTTCATTTCTCCCTTCCGACGCATCGGTCCGAGCGTCATCGAGGAATGAATCTCGTCTCCCGTCCGGTCAAGGAAGCCCGTGTTGATGAAGACGACCCGTTCTTTTACTTGCGCGATACAATTTTTCAAGTTGAGCGACGTTCGTCTTTCTTCATCCATCACGCCGACTTTTAACGTATAGCGAGGAAGGTCCAGCAGATTTTCCACGGCATCAAACAAAACATTGGTGAATGCCACTTCTTCAGAGCCGTGCATTTTCGGCTTGACGATGTAAATCGATCCTTCCCGAGAGTTGAGACGACGATGAAGATGGCGACTTGCAATCAATGAAGTAAAGATGGCATCAACGATCCCCTCTGGTACCTCGCGACCTTCTGCATCAAGAATCAAGTCCGTCGTCATCAAGTGTCCAACGTTCCGAATGAACAAGAGCGCGCGTCCTGGGAGGACGACTTCCACCCCACCTTTTCCAAGCAAACGCTTGTCTTCGTTTAAACGCCGAGAGAGTCGCTTCCCGTCTTTTTGGAACGAGGCTTCAAGCGTCCCATCCATTAGACCGAGCCAATTACGATACAGATGAACTTTGTCTTCCGCGCAAACGGCTGCGACCGAGTCTTCACAATCCACGATTGCGGATAGGGCTGATTCGAGCTCGATGTCCATCAGTCCAGCAGGATCAATCTTTCCGATCGGATGCTCGCGGTCGAATTGAAGTTCAACGTGCAAGGCATTGTGCTGGAGCATTAACGTCTTCAACTCGTTCGGTTCCCCGGTGTAACCGACGAAAGAATCATCTGCGAACGAATGCTCGTCGTCCCCGATTACCGCATAAGCGACATCGTCACGAACGACGTATCGTGTCACTTCCTTGTGCGACCCTGATGGTAGCGGGAACGTGTCATCCAGAAACTGTTTCGCTAACCGAATGACCTCATTACCGCGAACGGGATTATATGCTCTCCCCTTTTCCATACCATCTGTCTCGTCAATCATGTCCGTCCCATAAAGAGCGTCGTAGAGACTTCCCCATCTGGCGTTGGCGGCATTGAGTGCATATCTGGCATTGTCTAACGGTACGACGAGTTGCGGTCCCGCTTGATGAGCGATTTCGCGATCGACATTCAACACGTCGATATTAAAATCTTCGACGACCGGTTCGATATAGCCGATCGACGTTAAAAATGTCTCGTATTCGATTGGATCGACTTCGTCTTGCCTGCTGTACCATTCCTGTAACAATCGCTCGAATGTCTTGCGCTGCTCTAGAAGTGTCTGATTCACTGGAATGAAACGCTCTAGAAGCGATTCGACCCCTTCCCAAAAATCATTGATTTCATGAGGTTCAAGAACGTTTTTATTCACAAATTCGAGCAGTTTCTCATGAATATGATACTTATCTAGTCGTTCATAGTGTTCCAAGCGTTCACATCCTCCTTTAACCATTGTTATATATCAGTTGGTTATAATATAGACTATTATATAACAGTTTGACAACCTATTTTTTAAAACTTTTTATTTGAAATATCGTCAGGTTGGGTTTACTATACATTGTGTGACCCATCAATGATTGAGTCATCAATGATTTGAGGAGGCGATGTGCATGCGAGATTCTTGCTCGCTTCGTGATCAAATTCTCTATCACATCATCACTGTACAAAAAGAATTAGGGCAATTATTCGACTCTGAAATGGACGGGCTCAGCTTGAGTCGCTATGACATTTTGAGCAACTTGTATCACGTCGGTCCATTGCGGCAACGTGAATTGCAACAGCGCGTCGATGTCGACCATGCCGCCATCACCCGACACTTGAAACAGTTAGAGACACAAGGACTCATCACGCGGAGACGCTGTGAACAAGACAACCGTGTCATCTATGTTGAGTTGACAGACGATGGTCGTGAACAAGTTGCACATTGGACTGAGCAAAAAGAGTGCTTAACGGACCGACTTTTTGTCAACATGAAGGTAGAGGATCAACAACAGTTATTAGCATCACTCACGATGTTACAAGATACTATTGAGCATGAAAGGAAGACTACAATATGAACACTGCCACACAAAAAGACTTTATGGAGATTGTCAAAGGACGCCGCTCGATTCGTGTATACGATGAGAACGTCAAAATTTCAAAAGAAGAAATGACACAAATTCTTGAAGAAGCGACAACAGCTCCTTCATCCCTTAACTTACAGCCATGGCGCTTCGTCGTCATCGATAGCGCAGAAGGAAAAGAAACACTCCTCCCACTCGCAAGCTTCAACAAACGCCAAGTGGAAACATCTTCAGCTGTGATCGCCCTCTTCGCCGACTATCAGATGGCAGATTACACAGAAGAGATTTTCGATACAGCAGTAGAGCGCGGTATGATGCCGGCTGAGGTCCGTGACCGTCAAGTCGACATGATCAAAGGCATCTTCAAAGATGCACCGAAAGAAATGATCAAAGATAGCATCATGCTCGATTCAGGTCTCGTTGCGATGCAGCTCATGCTCGTCGCACGTGCACACGGATATGACACAAACCCAATCGGCGGATACGACAAAGCGAACATCGCTGAAGCGTTCGGCCTCGACAAAGAACGTTACCTCCCAGTCATGCTTCTCTCAATCGGGAAAGCAGCAGAAGAAGGGTATCCATCAGTCCGCTTCCCAGTCGACCGCATCACAGACTGGAAATAATTCAAAAGAGTCAATCGCCCCGGCGATTGACTCTTTTTTTCATCCAATATATTTGACGACTTCGTTAAAATCACGACGTGTTTTCGGTGCAAAGTCGCGCGCTCGATACCCAAATGCGACCATGACTGAAAGTGACCATTCCCCACGTTCCATCACACCTTCTGAGATTAACAACTCATCGATCTCCTCTTGATTGAACCCTTCAATTGGGCATGAATCGATCTCGATTTGTGCGGCAGCCGTCATCATGTTCCCAAGAGGGATATATGTCTGACGCTTGATCCATTCCTGGAAGACACGCTCATCGTCTAAAAGACGGTAGTCGTCCTCCTGGAACTCCTGTACCCGTTTCACGCGCTGTGCGTATTCTTCTTCCGTCCGGCCCTGTACACCCGTCACGATATGACGAATATAGTCCGAATCGTAACGCATGGCTTTCGGTGTTCTTGCGAGGATCAACACAAAGTGACTGGCAGTCAGTGCCTGACCTTGCGCTCCCCATGCATGATCTTTAATCTTTTGGAGTAAATCTTCCCGACGCACCACGACGAATTGCCATGGCTCGAATCCGAACGAACTCGGCGAAAGACGTCCCGTCTCTAAAATGAACTCCATGTCCTCTTCTTTGATTTTACGATCCGCATCGAACGCTTTCGTCGCTTGACGCCAACGATACGCTTCTAAAATGTCTTTCTTTTTCATCGTGCTCACTCCTCCATTACCAAGATGACTCCATCATATCAAACCGATAAATCAAAAATCGCTCATGAAGATTCTTCAGCGGCAATCGCACCGTTTGTACGTACTGAAAAGGCGTCTCGTCGTTCAAATAATGGAGGTACTCATCCGCCGGATAATATAAAATCACATCGACCGGGCGAGGAACCGTTTCAACAGATTCGATGATGTTGGCAATCACTTGGCGGAAGACGTTCACCGAGAACGGATTAAAGAAGTAGAATCGATTCGCATCCGGTGGAATCATGAATCCCTCCGCGAATCCCTGTTCCAATTGAACACTTCCCCGATTACGATGTTTCCTCGTATAGCTCATCCAATTTTGAAGTGCCTCCTCATGAAATCCACCGTCCATCTCGACACCAATCGCCCTCACACGAAACGTATACGCTAAATAGAACGGCAGACGTCCTTTTCCCGAACCGAAATCCACGATGGTATCTGTGGACTCTAACGGATACGCATCCCGAAGCAAATCGAGTGCCTCGTAAGGAGTCGGCTCATAACGATGATATTCGGCCGAGGACGGAAATCCTTGCTGAGGTTTGGCCGTCTCGATTTGTAACAGTTGCTCATACTGCTGTTCGTTCATGATGAACCTCTTTCTTGAATGGATTGAAAGAATGGATGTCGCTCCATTTCTCTCGTGAACGACGTCTGTTCTTGATAGGCGACATACAACAGATAAATCGGAACCACTAGTTTGAACCAACTTGGGAGAAGAATCACGCTCGTGATCCCGAGCGGAATGAGTCGAAACCATAAATTCCGATGACTCGGCGTTCTAAAGTACATAAGGAGTGCCATCGTCCGTCTGACGGTGCCGAAGCGATTCGGTCTCGGTCGATACAGGGGACGTTTCCGCTCACTCGTCTTCTCGATGGCTCCTGACGTCGTCAACAGGACACGATCGAATGAGGCACGCTCACGTTCTCCGATTTCAATTTCTCGACCGACACTCGGATGTTTCGACACCCATGCTTCCCCTACGTATAACGCAAATGTGACCATGATGCTTCCGATCAACACACTAAGCAATATCGACTCAATCAATAACGCATACACGCCTACAAAAGCAAGGAGTACGATTAAAAATCGCTTCATGAGATGGGCGTGTCGGAGACGTAGATGATACTGGACCCATGCGTGACACCAAGCGAGTAGAAAAAGTGCAGCCCCAAACGCGAGAATCTCGCCCACGTCCCTTCCTTTTACGTATAGAATCGGTGCAAGCAACAGCAGATAGCATCCATATTGAATCACGTGTTGCGTAAGTTGATACCAAACCGAATACCTTTTTAAATCCCGAATCATGCCCCGGTTTGACACAAGGATGAGATCGGCACGCTCAATCCAGACAAACATACGGTCTTGCCACATGAACCATCCAATCAGAAGTGCCCAGAGAAAATAAGGGATGTCACCTAACCAGGGGCAGTTCCCTTCCCAGACTTGCCAGTAGGAATAGCCTGCCCATATGAGAAGAGGAAGGACACCGTATAAAAAAATCGTCCAGTCGACAATCAATCGGACCGTCTTCCATTGCTGTTTTATGTACCGGGAGACACGCATCCAAAACAATCGTTTCGCAATCATCGCATCGCCACATCTTCCATCATGTCAAACAAGGTCATCCCCTCTGTATCGAGCGCTTCTCGAATCTCCACTTTCGTCCCACTCGCGAGCAGTTGTCCATCATCAATCCATACGAATCGGTCGCATAATCGCTCGGCCGTATCAAGAACGTGTGTGACTAATAAGACACTTGCCCCCCTCGTACGCTCCGCTTCTAACAGTCGAAGTAACTGAATCGTCGTCGTCGCATCCAATCCGATAAATGGTTCATCGACAATCAATACCCGCGCTTCTTGAATGAGCGCCAATAGAATCATCGCCTTCTGTTTCATCCCTTTTGAAAAAGAGGAGAGATACCGATCGGTCACATGCTCTAACCGGAATAGCTGTAGCAACTCCTCCGTTTTTTCTGTTGAATCGATTCCCGTTAATTCTTGGACGAGTGCAATATGTTCAGATAGCGTCAAATAATCATAGTAGACCGGTTGTTCCGGGATAAACGCATAGCGTTCCATCTCAACCGTTCCCTTCATCCAAGGAATCGTTCCGGTAAGACAGGCGATGGTGGTCGTTTTTCCCGCACCATTCGACCCAATCACCCCTAAAATCTCACCTGCCCGTACATCAAACGAAATGTCTTGGATGACGGGCTCGTTTATCTCGTATCCTGCTTGTTCAATTTTCACATCCACGATGGGTCCTCCTTACGAAAAAGTCGCCATCGCGGCGACTTTTACTTCACAATATTGACCGATGAAAACACAAATTTATCGTATCGATGACGGGCAAACGAATACTCGAACGGTTTCCCGTTACTTAAATAGACCACTTGCTCGACTTCGATAATCGGTTCAGTGATATCATTCTTCAAGTAAGCTTGGTCGTACTCATCCGGTTTATCTGCTCGAATCACTTTATGCGAGCTTGTAATCGTATAACCCAGATCTTCTTGAATATACGCATACACGGATTTTTCCAAAATTTCACGTGTGATTCCTGTAATGAGGTTAGCAACCATGTACGTCAATTCGATGACATACGGCTCATCGTCTACGTAACGCACACGACGTATTTCATAGACCGGTTCTGTCAGCTCAATCATGAGATGATTGGCGACTTCCTGACACGGAAACTTCACCTCAAAATTCAGGACTTCACTTCGTAACGAGCGATCTCCGATTACTTGAGTCAGCCCTCTCGTTTCTTTACTAATCACGTTGATGCGATCTTTTTGGAAGCTCGACTGTAAAATGAATGTTCCTTTACCACGTTTACGATAAATCAGCCCTTCCATGACGAGAATCTCAAGCGCACGTTTCATCGTCATTCGGCTCACCCCAAACTCTTGGGCCAAATGGATTTCATCAGGTAATGCATGTTCTAGCGGATAAACGTGTTCAATAATTCTTTTACGAATTTCATCAGCAATGGTTTCATATTTCGGTTTTTTCTTAGTAGACATATAGCACCTCATGTATAGACATATATGTACAATATATCAAAAAAAGCTGACAAAGAGTAGTCTTTGTCAGCTTACTTCATTATTCTGTAAAACCATTAGCGTCAATCAACTGTTTAAACCAGTGCCCTGATTTTTTTACAGTACGCTGTTGCGTATCTAAGTCAATACCTACAAATCCATAGCGATTTTTATAAGCATTGCTCCATGACCAATTGTCCATGAACGTCCAAAGATGATAGCCTTTTACGTTCGAATCCTCTTCAATCGCTTGATGCATCCATTTCAGATGTTCGCGAATGAAATCAATTCGATAATCGTCTTGGACACTTCCGTTCTCGTCACGATAACGCTCTTCACCCTCGACACCCATTCCATTCTCTGAAATGAAGCATGGAATATTACCATAGTTTTCTTTTAGATTGATTAATATATCATAGATTCCTTTTTCGTAAATTTCCCATCCACGATATGGATTCATTTTACGTCCAGGCATCTCATAAAAATCAAATAAGTTTTCCGGTAAGAATGGTGCGTCCGGATTCGGCAGTGATGCTTTTGCTTTCACGCGACGCGGCTGGTAATAGTTGATGCCAAGCAGGTCGACTGTATGTTCTCGAATGAGTTCAAGATCGCCTGTTTCCATCTGTGGCATCGCATCTTCAGACTTCAGCACTTCTACTAGTTCTTGAGGGAACGTGCCTAAAACAGATGGATCGAGGAACGAGCGATTGAACATCGCATCAGCAATGCGCGCTGCGCTCAAATCAGCTGGGTGCTGACTTCTCGGATATGAGGGTGTCAGATTTAAGATGATTCCGATTTGCCCAGATTGTCCCATGTCACGATACGCTTCGATTGCCTTCGCACTCGATAAGATCGAGTGGTACGCTACTTGGACAGCTCGCTTGAAATCAACAACGTTTGGATAATGAAAATCATATAAATATCCACCCTCTACCGGTACAATCGGTTCATTATGCGTGAACCACTTCTCGACGCGGTCACCAAACAACTCAAAGCATGTCTTCGCAAAAGTGACATATGCCTCCACGACTTCCCGTGATTCCCAACCACCTTGTTCTTGAAGCGCCATCGGCATATCGAAGTGATACAGATTGATGAACGGTTCGATACCATGATCGATTAAGCAATTGATGACATTGTTGTAAAATGTGATTGCCTCTTCATTTACTTCCCCGACACCTTGTGGAAAAAGACGTGACCATGAAATGGAGAAACGGAACGTGTTATGCCCGAGTTCTTTCATCAATGCGATATCTTCTTCATACAAATGATAGAAGTTTGAGGCCTCTGTTGCGCTTACGCCATTGAAAAAGCGATTCGGCTCTTGCATGTACCAGTAATCCCAGATGTTCAATCCTTTTCCACCTTCAAAAGCAGCACCTTCCATCTGTGTAGCAGAAGAAGCCGTTCCCCACCAAAAGTCTGTCGGAAATTGATAGGTCTTTTGCTCTTTCATTCGTGTTTGTGTCGGGTTCGTCATCTTTTATCTCTCCCTTATTTCTATTTTCTCTATTTGTTTACACTGCTTCTTGTTTATCTGTTGATTCTTCTAACTCTTTTTTCAAGTTCATTCGGTCGATAAATTTCAAGAACGGGAACCAAATCGCCAAAATAATGAAGAAGTTCACGATTTGAAGAAGACCTCCGGCAAGCGAGTTCGTCGCCATGATACCACTCAAGAACATTGGGACAGTCCATGGAACAGCGACACCCGTTGGTGGTGGGACTAAGCCTGTCGACATCGCGAAGTATGTGACCGTTACCGTCACGAGCGGTGCGACAATCCAAGGAATCATGATGAGCGGGTTCATAACAATCGGAAGTCCGAAGATGACCGGCTCGTTTACGTTGAATAGTCCAGGTCCGAGGGATAGTTTCCCGATTTGTTTCAACTGTTTCGATTTCAAGAACAACAAGATGGCCACGACGACAGCAAGTGTAGATCCGGAACCACCAAGCCCTACCGTGTAAATTTCAATGAACTGTTTACTGATAATGTTCGGAACATCTCCAGTCGAGGTATAAGCCGTCAAGTTCTCCACAGATAATGTGTTCCAAATCGGGTCCATCACCGAGTTGACGATGACCTGACCGTGGAGTCCGAAGAACCAAAATAGCTGAACGAAGAAGATTGCAATCAACGTTGGAATGAGACCATTCCCTAATGTCACAAGCGGTTGCTGAACGACGTTGAAAATGACGTCATGAAGATTCGTATTGAATAAGTTCGTCACGATGATGTTGAATGTTAAAAATACAGTCAAGGTTAATAATGCAGGAACAAGTGCTGAGAATGATTTCGCAACAGCTGGCGGTACTCCATCCGGCATCTTAATCGTCCAGTTCTTTTGAACGACAAATCGATAAATCTCACCGGACAGGAATCCGGTAATCATCGCAAGGAACATCCCTTTCGCTCCAAGGCGATCCAACGGAAGGACATTCCCGACTGCCTCTGACATACCATCCACTTCAATCAAGAAAGGCGTTAAGAGAAGGAAAGACACGAGCGAGATCGCTCCTCCGAAGACAGCCTCGACTTGATAACTTTTCGATAGATAATACCCGATACCGAAGACGACAAAGATAGACATAATCCCCATCGTTGCAGATGGTGCGTTTCCGAGTGATGTTTTAAATACACTGAGTGTACTCTCGGACATGAAACGGTCGAGGAACGGCAGGTTTGCAATGACGACGATGATTGACCCAAACATGGTAATCGGGAAAGCGAGCATGAATGCATCTCGCAATACTTGTAAATAGCGACTGTTGTTTAAATAGGTCGCCATCGGCATGAGCAGTTTACTGATCATGTTGAACATCTTATTGTCCTGTGACATATGATTCACCCTTCTTGATTAGGATTTACAATCTTTTGTTCGACCATTTCGACCAAACCCGCTGTCAAATCAAGCATTGTTTGCGTAGACATTAAATGGTCCTCTGCATGAAGAAGCAATAAAGAGACGTCTGTTTTTTCTCCATTCGCTTCTCTTTGGATTTGTGAAAAGTGTGTTTGATGTGCTTCTTTTAATTGTCCACGTGCCTCATCAATCTTTTCTTCGAACGTTTCATAAGAACTCGTTTTATACAGTTGAATCGCTTCCTGAATCGTACTTCTCGCATTGCCACTGTGCAAAATCATCATGAATGCCATTTGCTCCAAGGTTAACTCGTCTACCTGTTCCACGTTGTTCACCCCATTAATTTCATCGCTTGTTCGTATGCAGCTTTACCATTCGCCGTGCCGTATGCCATCATATCGATCACTTCAATCGGTGTTGATGTTTGCGCTTTCAATTTATCCAACAAGAAACGCATTTGTGGACCAATCAAAATCACATCTGCCTCGTCCATCTCGGTTACGACCTGATCTTGACCGACTGCCCAAATCTTCGCCTCATCCCCGATTGATGTGGCATGATCTTTCATCTTCGTTACGAGTAAACTCGTCGACATCCCTGAACTACACGCTAATAAGATTTTCTTCATGTGTCCTCACTCCTTATTTGAAATCGGTTACATGTTTTATTATACACATGATTTATTTCATGTCTATACTTGATTTAAACTTTGTTTAGTTTTTAAATTCATAAGTGTATATCAAATTAACAGGAGGACAGGATATGAGCGCTATTCTTTTAAAACCACACTATCAACAGCGACTTTGGGGAGGGGAGCGTCTGAAGCAATTTGGTTTCGATTTCAATGACCCTTCGATCGGTGAAGCTTGGACGGCTTCTGCATTAGAAAAAGGTAGTTCAGCCGTTGCTTCCGGACCCTACGTTGGTCTTTCTTTGCGTGAACTCTATCAACAATATCCAGAGTTGTTTCAAATTAAAGCGGACGTGTTTCCACTACTGATTAAATGGATTGATGCGAACGATGATTTGTCTATTCAAGTTCATCCTGATGATTCGTTAGCGGAACAACTCGAAAACGAATCATATGGAAAAAATGAATGTTGGTATATTCTCGATGCTCCAGCAAATGCGACACTCATTTACGGTCACTCCTATGCCACCTCAGAAGACTTCAACAAAGCGCTTGAAACAGGCGATTTGGAATACGGCTTGATACGAAAATCGATTCATGCCGGTGATTTTTTCTATGTCCCAGCTGGAACGGTCCATGCATTGACAAAAGGGGTATGCGTACTGGAAATTCAACAAAGTTCGGACACAACCTATCGTCTATACGATTACGAGCGACTGGATGTGACGACCGGTCGTCCACGTGAACTTCACGTAGAAAAGGGCATTCTCGCTTCTTTCGTTCCTCACCTTGGCTATAGTGAACCAATCCGTCAACTCGATCACTTTCGAACACGTTTGACGAAGAATCCATTCTTCTTCGTGGAAAAATGGCATGTTACAGCGAAAGAAAAGATTTCGACCGACACGTTCCGGTTACTATCTGTCGTGCAAGGAACATTAATCGTTGATGAGATGGAAGTACCTACGGGAGGTACACTCCTTCTCCCGGCCAATGAGTCGTTCTTGATTGAGGGAGAAGCGATTTGTCTAGTGACTGGTGTTCCTTCCGATGAAAAACAAGCTGTCCGAATCGGGATTGACTTAGGAGGGACGAACACTCGGATTGCGGCTGTTTCACTCAAAGGTGAAGTACTGAAACAACTCACGTTTAACACGCAGCCTCAACTTCCTTTCGAAGAGACACTACAATCTATTGAGACTGCGATTCATCAATTCAATGTTGAATTCGATATCCGGCATGTTGGAATTGTGGCTCCCGGTCCACTCGATTTGAAACAAGGGATGTTTTTAACGCCTCCAAACCTCCCGAATTGGCACCATCAAAAAATCGTTGAGCCTTTAACACAGCGCCTCGGCTTTTCTGTCACCCTTGAAAACGATGCGAATGCAGCAGCTCTCGCAGAAGCTAAATTTGGAGCAGGAAAAGGATTCGATGCTGTTTTTTATGTAACAGTGAGCACTGGAATCGGTGGCGGTTATGTCTATAAACATCAAATCATTCGAGGGGCGAACGGCAGTGCCGGTGAAATCGGAAATATGATTATCCGTTCGAACGGACCAGTTCACCCTGTACTGAATCGAGGCTCTCTCGAATCACTCGCAAGTGGTACCGCGCTCATGAGTCGCGCAAGCGAAAAAGGATATACAAACGTCCCTTCGCTATTATCAGATGACGAGTACCGCCATCACTTCGTCGAGGAACTGGCTAGCGGACTAGCTAACATCATTCATACTGTCGATCCTGATGTGATTGTATTAGGAGGCGGCGTCATGATGTCGGCCTCATTATTTTGGAACGAATTACAACAAGCAGTCTCGAATAAAATGTATCCACATGCTAGTGGAAAAACGCGTCTCTGCCTCACTCAATTGTCAGGAGATGCGGGTGTTATCGGCGCTGCCTTTGTCGAAGCATAATGAGGTTTGAAAAAAACGGACATTCATCGTGAATGTCCATTTTTTTCGTATACAGAAATGTGAAATAAATCAACATTATACTTTGCGAATCATCTACAGTTTCTTTTCTAGATTGAGTTAGATTCGTTTACTTTAGCGTGGTAACGTGAAATGATAATGATAACAACTCTTTAAAGTGAGGTGACGGTGTGTCTACCATAGAGCACGAACAAGCGACATCTATTTTGCATCACCTCTTTACCGCCTCTTCTTTTGTCGGAATCGATTTCGGTTCTGGTCCGAACCATCATCTTCTCTATTTCAGTCGTCAAGGACTGGAATCTTGGATCTCCATCGAGGGACCGTGGCATGTCCATGCGACGCAAAATACCTTTGACGAAGGTGAACAACTCGAACAGCTCATGCGCTTAAGAAGAGAGCGCATCCGTCAAGTACGCCTCGGTGACGAACACCCCCACCTCGAACTGGAATTTGAATCCGGATCCCTTCTCTTCATCAATGGATATCAAGAACACTTTGAGTGCTGGCAAGCAGGGGACGCGAGACCACTTGGTGGAGACGCCTATCTGTTGGTCGCGATGCCACAAGGGGAGCTCGCAATCTTTGCGGATGGAGACGACGAATGAACACTTGGATGGAGATTGTCTTGTATATGTTGATTGCCGGGGGCGTTAGCCTCGCGATCATCTTATTAAGAAAGATTACGAAAGCATGAAAAAAGCGGCCGAGGCCGCTTTTTTAGTCAAACAAAATTCGCTGCATCCGTTCCGGTGCCTGTAAATAATCACGCATCACCCGTACATGCTCGAGGTCATCAAAAGCCGTCGGAGTAAGTCCCGTCTCCACTTGTAAAATCATCGCACCTGGATACGACATCAAGATAGGTGAATGACTCGCGATGATAAATTGACTCCCCGACTGGACAAGTTCATGCATGCGTGCGAGCATCGTCAGTTGGCGCATCGGCGACAATGCGGCCTCTGGCTCATCCAAAATGTAGAGACCGTCTCCACGAAATCGATGTAGCATGAGGGATAGAAACGCTTCACCGTGTGACTGTTCATGAAGGGAACGTCCGCCATATGATTCATAAAACCGTTCAGGATCACGTCCTGACTTTGCCATCTCATCCACATAACTCGATAGCTGGTATGCCGTTTCAGCACGTAAGAAAAAACCATCTTTCGGACGATACGGTCCTCGAATCGGGCGTAGCGCTTCATACAAAGAACTATGCGTTGACTCCGTTTCGAATTGGAAGGAAGGTGCTCCGCCTTCTGGGTTGAATCCAGCCGCGACCGCCATCCCCTCAATCAACGTCGACTTTCCACTCCCGTTTTCTCCAACGAGAAACGTGACCGGATGATGAAACGTCAGTTCATCGAGTGTCTGAAAGATTGGTAACGAGTACGGATAACCCGTTGATTGGATGCGGTCTTTCTCTAACCGCACCCCTCGTAAAAATAAAGTCATGTCCATCCGATCCAAAATGTCGCCCCCTTATCTGAATCGACGCCATAAGAAAGTCCTTGTGCGTCAAGAAGTAACTTCGTGATAGCGAGACCTAAACCATGTCCGTTAGAGCGATCCCCTTTCACATACATATCCCATATCGCATGCTGAATGGAAGGATCAACCCCGTTTCCTTCATCGGTCACTTCTAATCGCTTCGGGGTTAGAGTGATAGTGATTCTTCCCCCGACAGGGCTCGCCTCATACGCATTGCTTATGAAATTCGAGAGCACTCGTTCCATCGCCAATCGATCAGCTTGGATTGATACCGTTTCGAGTCGGAGGTCGAGTGTCACGTCTTTTTGTCGGAACCACTCAGACATGCGTGGCGTCAACCGACGAACCAATTCATCCAGTTGAATCGATTCCATTTCAAGGGGAATCGAACCTGCGGACAATTTAGAGTATTCGAGCATCTGATTGACGAGTCGGTCAATCCGGTCCACTTCCTCGGTAATGCTTTTACCGGTTGTGGCCATCTCTGTTTCATGGACGACACCGAGCTCTAATAGTTCCGCCTCATTTCGAACGATGGCGAGCGGTGTACGCACATCGTGTGTAACTCCAGAGATGAATGATTTTTGAAGCGCCTCTTTTTCTTGAAGTGATGCGTTCATTTGTCCGATGGTGACGGTCAAATCCCCAATCTCATCGTTCGTCACGCTCGGCAAACTAATATCGTGTCGTCCCTCCATAATGGATGCGGTCGCTTGTTTCAACTCGACGAGCGGTTGCGTGAGCCGACGACTCATCCAATACGTGACAGCGATTGCGACAAGTAGGGCCAGAATAAACCCACCCGCTAAGATGAGGTAGATTTGCTGGAATTGTGGATTTGAAAACGGAACGGGACTATACGTCACGATTTGAATGTCCCCTTCTTCTTTCAGATACGTCAAGAAGCGGGTACCATTTACACCCACTTCGTCCTGAATCTCTAAATCATTCGGATCGAGGTTGATTGGCATCATGCGATGCATCCGTCCGCCTCGTTCGAACTCGATACGCTGCCCATTTTGAAATACAAGCACGTCAAGTTGCCCTGGGATTCCACGGCCCTCTTGAATGGCTTCATACACAATCGCCGCCTCGCGCTCCAATTGTGCGTACGTCTCCTCTTCTGCGAAGCGTCCAATCAATAATGACGTGAGTCCGAATGTTAAAAGTGCCATCACGGCAAGTGGTAGAATGGCCGTCCAAAGTAACTTCTTCATTAATCGATTCATGACAGTTCCTCTAATCGATAACCGACCCGGTGCACCGTCTTCAACTGTTCTTTTAAGGTCGGCGATTTGTCACGCAGTTGTTTAATGTGGGTGTCGACCGTTCGTGTATCTCCGACAAATGCGTAGTCCCACACCTCATCGAGCAAACGGTTCCGGTCTAACGCCTCCCCGACATGTTTCCAAAGATACAGTAACAACTCATACTCTTTGTTCGTTAATCGAAGCGGATGTCCGTTCTCTTGTACCATTCTCGATTTGACGTCGATGGTGAGCGTTCCAAATTGAATCATATCGGTTTGTTTGACGAGACGTTTCAGTCGAATCTCCAACTCTTTTAAAACGATGGGTTTGACTAAATAATCGTCTGCGCCAAGTTCCAATCCGAACACACGATCATCCGCCTCACCACGAGCCGTCGTCAGGATAATAGCAGGTGCGGGCTGTTGCGCTTTTAATGTCGGAATCAAGGTCCAACCTTCTCCGTCAGGGAGTCGAACATCCAATAAAACTGCATCAAACCGTTGATGCAACTGTTGTTTCGCCTCACTCAAAGTCATCGCCACGGTCACCTCAAATCCGGAATATGTTAAAAAGCGGGACATGCCGTCCGCCAGTTTTAGTTCATCTTCCACAACGAGTACGTTCATCTCATATCGCCTCCACATCCATTATATCGTACCCATCAAACCTCCCACCGTTTCCCAAAGACAATTTGCAGAAATCTTGCAACTCCCTCACAACTTCCGAAGCGTTCAGTCCTACACTTGAAGTAACAAAGGAGGAGATACACATGAAATCAACAAAACTAGCAATCGCTTTAGCCGGTCTATTGGCCGTCTCAGGCACAGGCGTATATGCCGCGACGAATGACACGACGACTGATGAATCGACAACGACGGAATCCACACAATGCGAACGTGGTGAACGAGGGCCTGGTATGTTCGGTGACCGAGAAGCAGGGCATGCCGCTCTCATCGAAGCGCTCGGTTTAACGCAAGAAGAAGTGGATGCGGCTCGCGAAAACGGGCAATCTCTCCCTGAACTCGCAGAAGAAAAAGGGATTTCAATTGAAGCGTTCATCGACGCCATCATGACGTCGCATGAAGAAAAACTCGCAACCGCTGTGGAAGAAGGAAACTTGACGCAAGAAGAAGCCGATCAAATCCTTGCGGACCACGAAGAACGGTTTGCCGATGTGACAAGTTACGATGACTTGGAAGATATTCGTGGTATGCGCGGTGGACGTGAAGGTGGTCACTATGGTCACGGTCCACACCATGACGACTCAACTTCTTCAGATGACGATGCTTCAACAGAGAGCGACAGCAACGTAGAAAATCAAAGCAATAGCTTATAAGTCAAAAGGGCAGCCACTCGCGGTGGTTGCCCTTTTCATATGACGAGCAATAACAGCGCATAACTTAATAAACCAATCAAAAATGCACCAAAACTACTCTCTCGCTCAGCAGGCAATTCTTCTTTCATGACGTTCAAGATGACGCCACCTGCTAAAAAGGCGACAACAATCGATAAACCGAGATCATTCACTTCCGCAAAGGTACCAACTGCCCACCCTATGAGTACAGCAAGCGCTAAGAAGATGCGCCCTTGTCGATCATAAAGTTGCTGATGGTGCTGACGCAATCCTTGATCGACCGTGACAAAGTGTATACCAAGCGCTAAAAAATAAAGAAACATCGTGCCATTGGACTGAAATTCACTTTCTGCGAGCACATATCCGATGCTAAACGTATATAACGTGAATGAACCAATGTGAATCCAAAACACATACGGTTTTTGTTTACGCTTATTGGCCGTTGCAAATCGTTCGAGCCCATAAAAGACAGCCAGTCCTAACATACTGATGATTAAGATATGGTTCTCGAGGGAAGCAAAGACGTTATTTCTAATCTCTCCTTCAAGTTCGCGTTGATATTCATTTAACTCTGGCAACAGATGAAGAAATACATAAGCAACGGCAATCCCTCCAGCCACTGATAAAAAACGGCTTCTCGGCACTTCACGCACGTGAATGAGTTTTCCTGAAAAAAAGTGAATCACGGCAAAACCGAGTGCAAACCAAAAACTTAACTCGAACACATAAGCCCCTCCCACATTAAGATTTCTCTTTATGTGCTCTTACCCTTTCACCGTATGCTACATTCATTTACGTTTAGAGTGCTCTTGTTTCTTCCTTTCCCGAATCTCTTTCTCCACTCGTCGTAACGCTTTTTTCGATCCTCTTGCAAAGTCGTGGGCTTCCTTACGCTCCTGATACGTCGTGAACAACGTATCTAAATCATAGTCAGCCGGATAGAGCTCTGTCGCGCGTGCCTCAAGACGAACGCGGCGGCTCGGCAACTCTACATATTCCAAATCTACGAACACGCGGACATGTCGACGCGATGCATCAAACGAATAGACAAGACCGACTTGATTCGTCTCTAACAAGCGGACACGGTCACCTGTTTCAAAGTGCTCTTCCTCTTCAGGTGGTACCATTTCCACTTCTCGCACAATTTTAGAATCATCGACTTTCGTAGTATCATATGTTTTCTCGTTCATGTAACGGGATGCCTGTTTCAGAATCGATTCCGGTAACTTCATCTTACGGGCGATAAAGAGGGCGTTGCTGTCGCCAGACTGTCCCATGAGCAGTCTGTATTTTGGTTCGAGCGTTTCCGGATCAAACTGCATCGCAGCGTTCATGAAATCTGGGTGGGCTTCAGAATAGGATTTGATTTCACCATAATGTGTCGATGCCACAACGATTGCGCCCCGTTTATATGCCGCTTCTAAGATGGCAATCGCAAGAGCGGCTCCTTCGTTCGGTTCCGTCCCGCTTCCGATTTCATCGAATAACAAGAGCGACCGTTTTCCAGCGGTCTGCATGATACTCGCTACGTTGTACATGTGTGCAGAGAACGTACTGAGTGCCGATTCCAAGTCTTGATTATCTCCGATATCGACGAACACCTCATCAAATGTCGAAATGACTGTATCCGTGTGAGCCGGGATATGCAGTCCCGTCATCGTCATCAGACTAAGGAGTCCAATCGTTTTCAAGACGACCGTCTTCCCGCCGGCGTTCGGTCCGGTGATGATCAAGCCGCGATAGTCTGTACCGATGGCAAAATCAAGTGGCACAGCGCTTACTAAGAGCGGATGACGTACTTGTTTCAATCGGATGTGACCGGTCGCATTGACGTGTGGTATCACGCCATCAATCGACTGACTGTACTTCCCTTTGGCGAAGACCATATCGTACTGGGCGATGACGTCGAGCGTCGATTCGATGTCAGGAAGGACTTCTGTCACCGCTCCCGTCAACGTCGCTAGTACTTGATACACCTCTACCGCTTCTTCCGTACGCTTGACGACGAGTTCAGCATTTAACTTCGCAATCGCTTCCGGTTCGATAAAGACCGTCGTCCCACGATTCGAGGTATCCACAATCGTCCCTGCCACTTTATGCTTATAAGAAGCTTTGATTGGAATGGTGAAGCGGTCCTGTTTTTTCGTGACGAATCCGTCTTGGATTATCTCGCGATTGGCGGCGCTCTTTAAGAACTTGTTCAATCGTTCCTCGATTCGTCCTTCTAAAATGTCGACTTGCTTCCGAATCCGCTTCAACTCTTTCGATGCTTCATCGACGACCTGTCCGGCTCGAATCGCTTGTGTGATGTCTTCTTCAAGCGTCCGCCATTCGCCCATTCCTGAAGCATAAGCCGAAAGAAGCAGTGCAAAGAATTCATGCTCGAGCATGAATCGCTTGAGTTTGCGTGCCCCTCGTAAAAACTCGGCGACCGCTTCAAGCTCTGTTGCCTCGAGTTGGATGCCTCGTTGCAGTTTTCCGATAATGGTCTCCATGTCAGACACACCGATGAACGGGACGTGTGACGTCGCATCTAGAATCGCGCGGGCTTCGGATGTTTCTTGCAGGCGCTTCTTCACCGTCGTAATGTGGCTCGTTGGGCGTTGCTGTCGAAGAAGTCGTCTTCCGAATCCGCTGATGCAGAAGCGCTCTACTTTCGTCATCAATTCGTTGTATTGTAATTTTTCAAATGTTTGTTCGTTCATGTGTCTCTCTCCTCAAATCGTAGAATCGAGATACCGCGCAAACAAAAAAGCGTCGGTCGATGACGACCAACGCAAAAAGACAGACGGGTGTCTGGCAGTTTTTGATGGGCGGTATCTGTAACGGAACATGACGGCATGACAAAAAGACGTGTCATCCGACATTTTTCAGTTCGTTAGGCAGATACAACCTCACTCATCAACATGCAACACCTTTCTTACTTAGATTCGCCCTTACTATACAATAGATTCGTTCCCTTGTAAAATTTTAGAGAACGCTTTCAAAAAAAGACTTGTGTCTCAAACCAACACATGTTATGTTGAACGTGAAGAAACGAATAGTGATCACATGTGACTGATTCGATCAGGCATGGGGTAAGACGTACGGTGCATGCCACCCGTCTATACTCCATGCCTGTTTTGTTTTTCGTCGTTTTGTTTCAAGAAAGGATGTAGTAGACATGCTATGGAATAAGTTAATGAATCGACACAAACCGACACTGCACTCACCAATGGAAGGAGACGTCATTCCACTCGAACAAGTTGCGGACCCGGTCTTTAGTGAAAAAATGATGGGCGATGGCATTGCCATCACACCAACAGACGGTGCCGTCGTCTCACCGGCTGATGGAGAGATTGTACAAATCGCTCCAACAAAGCACGCCATCGGCATTCGGACCGAGGATGGGGCTGAGATTTTGATACACGTCGGACTCGATACCGTTGAACTCGAAGGTCGACCGTTTGATCTTCAAGTAGATGTGGGCGACCACGTCAAGACGGGACAGCTGTTACTCACAGCAGACTTGGCGCAAATTCATCAGGCGGGTAAGGACACGGTCACTCCAATGGTCGTGACGAATGGTGGTGCACTCGCCCATCATTATGCCTTCACGTTCACGAAAGAAGCTGTTCCGGGCAAGACGATTGTCGCCCGAGTGGAAGCGTGACTCCGGAATAAGGAGGACACATGATTAAAATCAAAAAGATTCTAAACAACAATGCGGTCATCGTCTCAGATAAGGGTGAAGAAAAGATTGCAATTGGCCCTGGCGTCGCGTTTAAAAAAGCGAAGAACGACATCGTCAATCCACATAAAATCGAAAAGTTGTTCATCATGCCAGAGAATGACAAGTTCCAACAGCTGTTGAGCCGGATTCCTGTCGAACACTTCACCGTTTCCGAGGATATTATCTCGTATGCGGAAAAACGTCTCGAGACATCGTTCAACGAACATATTCACATCGTCTTGACCGACCACATCTCGTTCGCCATCGAGCGGGAAATGGATGGCATCTCATTACGCAACAAACTGTTGAACGAGATTAAAATCCTCTATCGGAATGAATATGAGATTGGACTATGGGCGATTGAGCATATCGCTGAAAAGCTCAACGTCCAAATGCCGAAAGACGAAGCTGCGTTCATCGCGCTTCATATCCATACGATGAAAGTGAAAGGAGGTGATTTACGCAAGACGGTCAAACAGACAACAATTGTCCGCGACATGATTCAATCGATTTCACGACGACTCGATGTATCCATTGAAGAAGATGACTTATCCTACCAACGATTATTAACTCATTTACGGTTCGTCATGGATCGGGTCAACCATTACGATCATCATACGATTGATGAAGACATGCTCCGCATGATTCAGACGAAGTTCACGTCTGCCTATGCGTGTGCATCAGATGTCGCAAAAGAAATGGAAGAGACCTATGGCATCGTCTTGCCCGAGTCAGAACTTGGTTATATTACGCTTCACATCCAACGTCTACAAGATCAACATCATCAAAAAGGAGGAAATCAACAATGATGAACTTTTTCCAACGTCTCGGACGTTCCCTCATGTTACCGGTCGCCGTACTTCCGGCTGCTGCCATTCTCATGGGGATTGGTTATTGGATTGACCCAGTCGGCTGGGGATCTGAAAACATTGCCGCTGCATTCTTAATTAAGGCAGGGGCCGCTATTATTGATAACATCCCAATTCTGTTCGCAGTCGGGGTCGCGCTCGGAATGGCTAAGAACCGTGACGGTTCAGCAGCACTCAGTGGACTCGTTGCCTTCTTGACGGTCACAACGCTTCTCTCCGCAGGAACGGTAGCATTGTTCCAAGGAATCGACGTAGAAGCCGTCAACCCGGCATTCGGTAAGATTGGGAATGCTTTTGTCGGGATTCTATCCGGTCTCGTCGCCGCTTCCATGTATAACCGCTTCAGTCAAGTCAAATTGCCAGATGCTCTCGCCTTCTTTAGTGGGAAGCGTCTCGTACCAATCATGACAGCCTTCTCGATGATTCTTGTATCGGTCGCTCTTTACTTCATCTGGCCGGTCGTCTATACAGGTCTCGTCGGTTTCGGTGAATCGATTTCAAAACTTGGCGCATTCGGTGCCGGACTTTACGGATTCTTTAACCGCCTCTTGATTCCAACCGGCCTTCACCACGCCCTCAACTCTGTATTCTGGTTCGACGTCGCAGGAATCAACGACATCGGAAACTTCTGGTCAGGTCAAGGTGAAAAAGGTGTGACAGGGATGTACCAAGCAGGTTACTTCCCAATCATGATGTTCGGTCTTCCGGCCGCAGCACTCGCGATGTATCACACAGCGAAAACGAAACGGAAGAAACAAGCCGCTTCACTTCTTCTCGCAGCGGCATTCGCTTCATTCTTCACAGGGGTAACAGAACCGCTCGAGTTCTCATTCATGTTCCTCGCTCCTGTTCTTTACCTTGTACACGCAGTCCTTACAGGAATTTCGCTCTTCGTTGCGGCAACGTTCCAATGGACAGCCGGCTTTGGATTCAGCGCAGGCTTGGTCGACTTTATCTTGAGCTCACGCTTGCCGCTTGCGAACCAACCGTATATGCTCATCGTTCAAGGTCTCGTGTTCGCAGTCATTTACTACGTCATCTTCCGCTTCATGATTGTGAAGCTCAACTTGGCAACGCCAGGTCGTGAACCAGATGAAGTCGTCGATGCGGTTGCAAGTGAAACGACAGATGGCGAAACGAAAGTCGCACCGGTCGCATCAGCTTCAGGTAACGAATTCTCAGCCATGGCGAACATGATTTATGATGGTCTCGGCGGTGACAGCAACGTCACAGGAATCGAGTCTTGCATCACACGCCTACGCGTCGATGTCAAAGACATGGATACGGTCAACCAAGATCAAATCAAAAAAGCCGGTATTCCGGGAATCAAAGTCGTCAGTCCAAACCATATTCAAGTCATCGTCGGCACAAACGTTCAGTTCGTCCTCGATGAGATTGAAAAAATCCGTAGCCACCGCGCCGGATAAACGTCGAAAGCCACCTCATTCAGGTGGCTTTTCTTGTTTGGCTGCATATTGTTTATAAAATTGAATGAAATAGTAGAGGAAGATCCACGGTAAGATGTACTGTGTGAGCCACATGAAAACCTTAAGTACTGTATGTACAATATATGGCCCTAGCCCAAATAAAAATAATGCGACTAATAAAGCGCCGCCTAAACCTATGTATATCTTTTTATTCAACTCATCCACCCCCCTTATTTTCCCAGTTCAGTGTAACATAAAGAGCCTGCCACAACCGGACAGGCTCTGACTACATTTGACGAAGTCGGGAAATGCGTTCGACTGGATCAGGGTGTGTCGAGAATAGACCACTCACTTTTTTCTTGAGTGGATCGGAGAAGTAAAGTGGTGCCGAGGCACTCGACGCTTGCTCGACCGGCGTCTCGACGTTTGCAATCTTCTCAAGCGCCGAGGCGAGCGCATCCGGGTTGCGGGTCAGTTCCGCTCCACTCGCATCTGCCAGAAACTCACGATTCCGTGAAATCGCCATATTGATGAGCATCGCGATGAGCGGTGCCAATACCAACAAGACGAGTCCGATGATCAAAAAGATGGGATTCTGGTTTTGATCGCGTCTTCCACCGATACTTCTGAAGAACAGCATGCGCGACCCGATATCGCTCATGATGGCAATCACCGAAACAAGTGCGAGCGTGACCGTCGAGAGCCGCACATCATAATTCTTAATATGCGCGACCTCATGCGCGATCACCCCTTCTACTTCTTCTCGTGATAATCGATCCAACAGTCCCGTCGTGACGGCGACAGCCGCCTTTTCTGGCTTCAATCCCGTCGCAAATGCGTTTGGCGATGGGTCGTTGATGATAAAGATGCGCGGCATCGGCACTCGCGCGACCATCGCCATGTTTTCGACCGTATGCCATAGAAAGCGGTGCTCTTCCACCGATGTCACCTCTTGTGCCCGATTCATCTTCATGACGATGTTCGTACTCGACATGACGACGATTCCCACATAAAACAACGAGAAAATCGGTGTGAAGATTAACCCCGGAATCGCGTCTCCATAGTTGACGTAGGAAATGGCCGCTCCGACGAGAAGAACGAATAGGACAAACCCTGTGACGATGAAGACCGTCTTCACTTTATTCTTTCGAATCTGTTCATAGAGGAGCATACGCGCCACCTCGATTCATCAAAATGAGACGCGAACGTTCTCGCGCTCTTCGGCACGTGCCTCGAGCATATCGCGCTTTTCAAAATGATGGACGGAGGCGATGATGTTCGTCGGGACCGATTCGATTTTCGTGTTATATTTCATGACCGTATTGTTATAGAGTTGACGCGAATACGCGACCTTATTTTCCGTCTGTGTCAATTCTTCCTGCAACATCTTGAAGTTCTCGTTCGCTTTCAAGTCCGGGTACGCCTCACGAAGCGCGAAGAGATTTTTCAGTGCTCCACTCAATTGATCGTTCACTGCCATCTGGTCCTGACGATTCGACTTTTCTCCGAGCTGGTTTCTCAGTTCGACGACCTTCGCAAGCGTTTCTTGCTCGTGTTTCGCGTAGCCTTTCACCGTCTCGACCAAGTTCGGAATCAGATCATACCGCCGCTTCAACTGCACATCGATTTGAGCCCACGCCTCATCGACCCAATTTCGATACTTGACGAGCCCGTTGTACATCGAAAAATAGATGAGTACGAGCACGACAACCGCTACAATCGCAATAATCCACCCCATGTTGGCACCTCATTTCTTCATTTTCTCCTGTATTAATTCCCTTTACTCGTATAAGATAAGCTTAACTTTCATAACAATTTGTAAATGAATTCATTTCTTGACACGGTAACCACAAAGGAGTGTTCGCAATGATCGTCACGCATGCCGAAGTACGTTTGACCGAGTTGTTCGAAGAAATGGTATCCCTAAGACGCCATTTTCACCAATATCCTGAACTGTCTTTTCAAGAAGTCGAAACACCAAAGATGATTGCCTCGTATCTCCGTGAACTTGGGATTGAAGTACGTGAGCACGTTGGCGGCAATGGGGTCGTCGGTCGAATCAAAGGCGGTGACGGTCCGACCATCGCATTACGTGCCGATTTTGACGCCCTTCCCATCCAAGATGTGAAAGATGTCCCGTATCGTTCAAAAGTGAACGGGGTCATGCATGCGTGTGGTCACGATGCCCACACGGCGACACTTCTCGTTTTAGCGAAAGTATTGACTGAGATGAGCCTTCCAGGAGACGTCGTGTTGATTCACCAGTTCGCAGAAGAATTGGCTCCGGGTGGTGCCAAACCGATGATTGAAGACGGCTGTCTCGACAACGTGGATTATATATACGGTGCGCACATTTGGACACCACTTCCGTTCGGAACGATTGGCGTGAAAACAGGTCCTATCATGGCTGCGGCAGATCGCTTTGAATTGATCATTACAGGAAAAGGTGGACATGGCGCGATTCCGCAACATACAGTCGATGCCCTCATGGTTGCCGTGAACGTGGCGAATCATCTCCAACAGGTCGTCAGTCGGCGAATCGATCCGCTCGAACCTGCCGTGCTGACCATCGGTACGCTCCACTCCGGACAAGCATTCAACGTCATTGCCGAAGAAGCCAAATTATCCGGTACCGTGCGTACATTCACTCGGGAGACGCAAGAAAAAATCATCTCCGATATGGAGCGGATCATTCGTTCCGTCTGTGAAGCGAGCGATGCTGATTATGAATTGGAGTATATAAAAGGATATCCTGCTGTCGTGAATCATGTGACCGAAACGGAACTCGTCCGTGAGAGTGCGGTGGAGGTCGTTGGTGCAGACGGTGTCATTGAGATGGCACCACTTATGGTCGGGGAAGATTTCGCTTATTATGTCGAGCACGTTCCTGGTAGCTTTTTCTTCACAGGAGCAGGAAATCCCGAGCTCTCCGCAATCTTTCCGCATCATCATCCCCGCTTCGACGTGGATGAACGAGCGATGTTGCACACAGCCCAAGTCTTGTTAGGAGCTTTACAACGAACGTGGATGGTACACGAAAAAGAGGGCTGATGCATCGCATCAGTCCTCTTCAGTAATTGGTTCTTTTAATTCTGAAACAAGCACTTGGTCGACACGCTTTCCGTCCATATCCACGACTTCAAAGCGAAGACCGTACGCTTCGACCACATCGCCCCGTTTCGGAAAATCACCAAGTGCGTAAATGACGAGTCCTGCGAGCGTATGATAGGAGTTGCGCCCTTCGTCGAATCGGTCATCCCGAATCTCGAACGTTCGCTTCAAATCCTCTATTCCGAGTAACCCATCCGCCAAATACGATCCGTCCTCGCGACGAACCACTTCTGGTGTATCCTCTTCAATCATCACCTCTCCGACGATTTCTTCCAAAATATCGAACAAGGTGACCATACCAAGGAATCCGCCGTATTCATCTAAAACAAAGGCGATTTCCACACCATTTTTCTGCATCATTTGAAGCACTTGGCTCGCCTCTCGTTGTTTTGGAACGATGAGCGGCTGTTTGATGCGCTTCAAAATCTGTGACTGCTCACGCAGTGTCGGCAACGTCAAGATGTCACGTACATCGATGTACCCGACAAAGTCGTCAAGCGAGTCGCGCCCGACCGGTAACTTGTTATGTTTACTTTCATAAATCGATTTCTTAATATCGTCCATGTCATCTTCTAAGTCGACCCATTCGAGCGTCGTCCGTGGTTGCATGAGCTCATAAATCAATTGATCATGAAACGCAAAAACCCGTTCGACTTGTCGAACTTCTTCATGAGCGAACTGTCCTTGCTGGGCGCCTTCAAACAAGAGTTGTTTGATCTCGAGCTCAGTCTCCCCACTCGTCTGTTCCGCCTTCAACCCTAACAATTTGAACAAAAAGAGTGTCGATTTCGATAAAATCCAAATGAACGGTTTCATCACTTTACTGAATAAATCGAGCGACGGAATGATTGCCATCGTTACTTTTTCAGGCGAGACGAGCGCAATCCGTTTCGGGACCAATTCACCAATGATGAGCGACAGATACGTAATAATCGTAACGACGGCCACATAAGCAACGGTTCCGGCATACTGCGTACTCATTCCGGCTTGTTCAAATGCCGATGCGAGCGGTGCCGAGAAGCGTGCGCCCCCGTATGCCCCGTTAATAATCCCAATCAATGTGATTCCGACTTGAACGGTCGACAACAAATCTGTCGGGTCTTTCGAATAATGAAGCGCAATCTTGGCACTTCGTTTTCCTCGATTTGCTTCAACCTCAAGTTTTGCAGGTTTCGATGAGATGAGCGCAATTTCTGTCATCGCAAAAATCCCGTTCAACACAATCAAAAACAAAACAATCAACAAATCAATCACTATGGAAGAATCCACTTTTTTCATCACCTCAGCTAATTTTTAAAGCATACTGCTTCATTTTATCAAAAAATCGTTACCAACCTGTACCCGTTTTGCTCAGAAAAATAGCCACTCCTCAAGAAGTGGCTTCGTTGACAGCTTGTTTGGCGATAGCCGCCGTCTGAGACTGTTTAAAGAGAATGACCCCGACAAGAAGGATGGTGAGCCCTACAATTTGTCCGGCCGATAACGTGATTTGAGGCATCCCGAAGGCGCCATATAAATCGACGACTAACGCCCAAATGAGTTGTGACACGAGAATGAGTGACACAGACAATGTGGGTCCGAGTAACTGGATGCTGCGCATGACACAGTACACGACACCGACACCAAATAAACCACCGAGCCAATAGATTGGCGACAAGTCACGTAATCCAGCAAGATTTCCTCCAAATAATACTAACGGGATGATGGATCCGACCAAACCAACGATAAAGACCAATACGGTGGTGGCCCAAGCCCCTAAATTTGTATTCATTTTCGCGTTGACCGCCGCCTGTACGCTAATAAACGCCCCAGCCACAGCCGAACAGATGATACCAAAAATCATATAACTCCTCCTTACTCATAAAACATGCCGTTCGCACGTTCTTTCAATCGTTCACTATTTAAAATGATGACTTCTTTTCTCGTTCGTTTGACCAATCCTTCATCCACGAATGCCTGCAACGTTCGGTTCAAGTGACGATAACTCGTCCCTAGCCACTCTGCGACTTCTTTCCGTTTCAGTTGACTCATCTCCGCTTGAAACAGTTCATTCCCTGATTCACTGAGTGAGATCAAGTAACCGGCCAAGCGCTCTTCTAAAGTCGACATGAGATGATTCGACGAGGCGTTTGCCTCGATGAATAATTTTTCGGACACGCCTCGTAACAGATGCTCCGTGAATTCGACCGTGCGATTATATCGTCGAAGCGCCTCGAAAGGGATGCGCAGACACGTCACGGGACCGACCGCTTCAACCGTATGCAATACATTGCGTCCGCTCGCATATTCGATATCTCCAATCAATGTTGGAGCAGCCTTCAGACGCAACAATCGCAATTTCCCTTCTTCACTGAGCGTATAAATTTTGACACGCCCTTCAAGGACGACGAATAAAGATTCGATGTGCTGATCGTTCGAACATAACATGGTCCCAGACGCATATGTCACTACGGACGAGGACTCAAGTGTTTCATTCGAAAACAGATGATTCCACTGCAATCGTGTCAGTGCATCCATAATATTCATCATGTAAAGTGAACTCCTTAAGAAAATGTATAGATTCCGATCCCAACGACCATCAAGACGAGTCCCATGACCTGTCCCGTGTTCATCGGTTTCCGTTTGACACCAAACCAACCATTCAAATCGATGATGAAGGCTCCTACTAATTGTGCCACAAGCAATACACAAATTGCCCATGTGACCCCGAGTTGTTGAATCGCCGTCAATTCGCCGAAGACAACGAATACCCCGAACAATCCTCCTAAACTATAATACCAAGGCACACGTTTGAAGGCTGTCATGTCCGCATCCCGCTTGAAGAAGTAAATCGCGAGTGCTAACAGAAGTCCGACAAAATGAACGATAGTGACGGACATCCATGCGCCTACCGCATCTCCTAGTTTTGCATTAAAGATTCCTTGAAGGGCGATGAACGTCCCTGATAAGATGGCAAATAAAATTCCCATGTCATTCCCCTTTCTCTTCGTCTGACTTTACGAAAAGAGAGATGACTTGAATAGGACATATGTCCAAAAAACAAAAAAGCAACTTCGACATTCGAAGTTGCTTCACACGATTATCCGAGTAACTTAACAAGTTCTTTCCCGACCGCTTCAGAAGACTGAGGATTCTGACCCGTGACGAGACGTTCGTCAACCGCCACATTCACCGCCCAGTTGTCAGCTCCCTTGAACTGCCCGCCTTGATTGCGTAGTCCTGTTTCAAGTAGGAACGGGACGGCAGAATCGAGTTGCATCTCTTTTTCTTCTGCATCGGTGAACCCTGTCACCTGTTTATCTTTAACGAGTGGCTCATCGTTGCTGAGTTTCACATTGACCAATCCAATTGGTCCGTGGCAAACTGCCCCGACAATATTTCCACTCTCGTATACATTGCGAATGACACGTTGTAACGTTTCATTTTCTGGGAAATCAACAACTGTCCCGTGACCACCCGGTAAGAAGATTGCATCGTACGACTCGTCTGCGACTTGATCGAGACGAGCTGTGTCTTTGAGCAATTCCCGTGTATTGAGAATGTCTTCTGACAAACCATCTTCTAAACTATTCGCATCGATTGGCACGTCTCCACCTTCGATACTCGCGACCGTCACTTTATACCCTTCTTTTTCGAACAATAAATAAGGAACGGCAAACTCTTCAAGCCAAAGTCCCGTTGCATGACCATTTGATAATTGGTTTGCTGACGTTGTGACAATCAGTACATGTTTCGACATACTCAATTCCTCCTTCAAGAAAATCAACATACGACTCTAGTGTTCCCGATTCATCATCTGTTAAACCTGATGACCTGTCCGCTCATGACAAGGCGTAACTTTTTTTAACCTGGTTATTTATTCATCCTCCCTTTTTCTTACCACCCTCTATACTGAGGAAGAATTGCAATTCCAACCCATGAAGGAGACGTGTGCTATGACGAAACGAATGAACGACTGGGGATTTCTCATTGTCGTCGCCATCATCATCCTATTGCTTGTGCTTGGTCAGCTGCCGTTCTTCATGTAATCTTCACGTATATTCTTTACCAGTTGTAGTATGATTGCCTTGTAAGCACTTACACCAAACCTGATATGAAAGGATGGAGTTCACTATGTCAGAACGCATTTTCATCAGTCCGGCCAAGTATGTGCAAGGGAAACAAACGATTGATCGCATCGGAGAGTTTGTCGCTCACTTCGGTTCCAACGCTTTACTCATCGCGGATGACGTCGTATGGGAGTTGATCGGCGAACGGGTGACCCAGTCTCTGCAAGCGAGCCAGCTCAAGGCGACGAAAGCTGATTTCATCGGAGAAGCGTCGAAGCACGAAATCATTCGAATCGCTACAGACGCTAAGAAGCATGAAACAGCGTTTGTTATCGGTCTCGGCGGTGGGAAAACGCTCGATACAGCAAAAGCGGTCGCAGATGAATTGGATGCGCGTATCGTCATTGTACCGACCATCGCCTCTACGGATGCACCGACGAGCGCATTGTCGGTCATATATACAGATGAAGGCAATTTCGAAAGCTACCGTTTCTATAAAAAGAATCCGGATCTCGTCCTTGTGGATACGGAATTGATTGCACAAGCACCGCCACGCTTCTTAGCGTCAGGTATTGCCGATGCATTGGCCACGTGGGTGGAAGTGCGAAGTGTCCTGGCATTCGGAGGCAAGACGATGGCTGGCGGTGTCCCGACACTTGCGGCGGAGGCGATTGCCGAACGGTGTGAAGAGGTTCTATTCACATATGGGATTCAAGCGTATGAAGCTGTGAAAGCAAAAGTCGTCACACCTGCGCTTGAAGCTGTTGTGGAAGCCAACACCTTATTGAGCGGGCTCGGCTTTGAAAGTGGTGGCTTGGCTGCAGCCCATGCCATTCACAATGGATTCACCGCACTTGAAGGAGACATCCACCATTTGACGCACGGTGAAAAAGTTGCATTTGGAACACTCGTGCAACTCGCACTCGAAGGACGCCCTCAAGAAGAGTTCGAGCAGTATGTTGCCTTTTATATGGCACTCGACTTACCGGTCACACTTGAAGATATCAAATTGAAAGATGCATCTCGAGACGATATCTTGAAGGTCGGGAAAGCGGCCACGGCAGATGGCGAAACGATTCATAGCGGTTTCGATGTTACACCTGAAGAAGTTGCTGACGCCATCATCGCTGCGGATCGCTATGCACGTCTTTATAAAGAACACCTATAAAAACAGCGAGACGAAGCTCACACGGCTTCGTCTCGCTGTTTTTTGTTCAGGAAGAATGATGAGAGAATTCCTACTCCCATACAACTGACCGTCAAAAGGAAGAACGTCAGCTGATTCATATAGATGATATTCGTGAACTGGTTCCATCCTGCTGCGTACGACTCATTGGCTGACAAACGAATTCCTTCTCGAAGAGACGCCGCCTGCGATTGGTTAGTCATCCAAGCTATACCAGCCATGACGAAACTTCCAATCGCTAAACTAACCTTTCCAAATGGTCGCACGGATGCGACGACTCGATGTGTCAAACGAACGGTGATCCAAATAAACAACAACAGAAACGGCCATCCAATTAAGAGAACAATCCAGTATAGATTCCCTTCACTCGGTGTTTCCGAGTAAGGGGTCGTCATCACTTCACCAAGCTTAAAGATTCCGAACGTGATCAACGTCACGATAAACCATGCTTTTATCAATTTCTCCATCTCAACACCTCGTCCTCAGTATAGCAAAAACACCGTATGCGTCTGCATACAGTGTTTAGTCTTTCGGTCGGACGACGTAGTAAATCAAAATGACGAGCCACGTCCACACTCCTGTGAAAATCCCGATAATCCCGACGATGAAAAAACCAAGCGGAATCATCGATTTCGTTCGATTATAGTCCTTCCACATATTCGATAGCCCTTTGATATTAAAATACAAAAAGGCAAAGAATAGGACGAGCAATAAAAGTGGTAAACCGACTAAAGCTTCCATTCGCTCACTCCTCTCTACGATCTCATTCGTTATCTTTATTGTAATGGATTTCTTGCTCACCTTCATCGGGCCCAAGCCGTATCCTCTTCCGACCTAAAGATGGATAAAAGATGCACAGTCTATCAAGAAAACGGGAAAAGGAACATCATCTAACTCTCGAGGAGGCGTTTTGCCATGAAGTCCCTGCGGATTTTTGTCATTTGTCTGCTGTTGTTTCAAGTGTCGCCAGTGACAGCGGCATCCTCGTCCCCACAACCAGGTTACACGATTAAAACGACCTATTTGTACGGTCGTGCCATGCAATCTTCCCCTATCCTTAAGACGCTACGAACGAACGTCCCAGTCCGCTATACGACCTATAATCGGAGTTGGTCGAACGTCTACATCGGAAATACGAAGTACTTCACTCCATCTGCCAACTTGAAAGCCGGTATCCCGAAGATGCCATCTGCCGATCGTTTACGACTAGTCAACAAGGCGAATGGACTCCCGTCCACTTATCGTTCCCCACAACTTGTCACGTTAACCATTCCAACTGTTTATCAAAAAGGGAGTGAACGGACCTTGATGACGGCGGAAGCAGCCTATGCTCTGGCTAAACTGTATTATGCGGGTCGGAAGCAAGGTCATACGTTATACGCCCTTAGCGCCTACCGATCTTACTCGACACAAAAGTCACTCTATGCCTATTACGTCAACACACGTGGGGTCGCATACGCTTCAAAATATGTGGCACGTCCCGGTCACAGTGAACATCAAACGGGTCTCGCCGTTGATATGACGAGTCAACGCATGCGTCTAGGCCTATATGAATCCTTCGACCGATCGCCTGAAGGGAAATGGATGCTTCAAAACGCCCATCTCTATGGATTTATCGTCCGCTATCCAAAAGGAAAAGAGAAAATCACGGGATACAATTACGAACCTTGGCATTTGCGTTATGTCGGTGTCACTGAAGCGACGATGATGAAGCAGAAGAACTGGGCGTTCGAAGAATGGTGGAGCAGACGTTGAGTGAGCATCCTTTTTCAGGCATTTCCCTGTTCACGTTATAATGGAGTCATCTTATTCGTATAGGGGGAAATGTGGGATGTGGATTGTGATGAACAAACTAGACGTTGAAAAAGGGAAAGCCGACGCGGTCAAAGCACGCTTCGAAACGACAAAAGGAATCGAAGCGATGGATGGCTTTGTCCGTATGCAAGTGTTGACGGATACGTCTGATGAGGCGATGGATCATGTCGTCATCATGACCACGTGGCGTGATGCAGACAGCTTTGAGAACTGGCGCGACAGCAATGCTTATAAGCACGCCCATAAGAAACGTGATGACGGGACTTCAGAAGTGAAACCAATCGTCCTCGGCAACACCGTTACCCAATATGAGGTCGCCATTGAACATCTCGCCTCAACGGAGCGCGTTCAATAAATCTTGAGGACGGATGATGCCGAGTAGCGGTTCATTCGGATTTCCGGTCTCTGTAATCAGAAGGGCGTCATATCGTGCGCCCTCTTTCATTTGCGTAAAGCAGTGCTGTGCCTCGATTACGGTCGCATCCTTTCGAATGAATCGATACCGGTGCATATGCGGATCGTGGTGGAGCACGTGCTTCACCCGAACTCCTTTGAGTGACAAGTTGGGCCCGTCGATTGTTTCGGCTAGCCAACTGGTCACTCCTTTTTTCGTCAACAGTCCGCGCCAAGACCCATTGTCATGATATACCGGGAATTGCGAATAATTTTTATCTCGAATCTCCCGGAGTACTTCCGTCAAAAAATCTTCCGACTGAAACGTCACCACCGATTTTGCAAATAACGGAATGACGAGACGTGGGTGCAGGAGTTCACGTTCCACTTCTAAAATCAATGCAACGAGCGACTCGTGTGGCTCTGCGATAATAAAATCAGGTTCCCGCCGCTCATGGACGATGGCATTTCGTAGTTGGCTCATCTGATGTAAATCTTCTTTATACCGGTCGATGATTGGATTTTGTTTCGCTAACCGATTCACCATGTTACTAAAACTGAAATGTTGCCCATCTCCCATCTCTCGACTCAAGTAGTCCTCGATTCGATGATAGGATGCCAAAAATTCTTCAGCACGACTCATGTGATCACCCTCCTTAACGATACATGTATACCCTCTTTTTTATCATTTGAGCAGGAAACCGTTTATTCATCCCGAATGACATAGAAATCATCTTAATTATGGAGGAGGGCTATCATGGCGACTTCGATTCATCCCACATCACCAACTTCACCGCAACCCACGTTTCGCGCAGGACTACGCGCCGGCATTCCCGTCGCCATCGGATATATCCCGATTGCAATTGCCTTCGGTCTTTTGGCACAATCTTTCAACTTGCCGAATACTATCACATTATCGATGTCCTTTTTGATCTTTGCCGGGGCAAGTCAGTTCATTACGGTACAACTTCTGATGGCCGGTTCGATGTATTGGGAAATCATTTTGACGACGTTCATTCTAAACTCTCGCCATTTTTTAATGTCCGCCTCACTATCCCAACGGATTGAGAGTACATCTCGAAGACTATTGGCTACCATCGCGTTTGGTGTGACCGACGAAACGTTCAGCATCGCCTCTACTCGTCAAGAGGCCCGTTCCGGTATGTTCGTGCTCGGGTTGAATACAATCGCATTTCTTGCTTGGAACGTCGGGACGTGGATGGGGGTCTTCCTCGCCTTCGGTCTTCCAAGCACATTACAGGCGAGTATGGGGATTGCGCTATATGCGATGTTCATCGGGTTACTCGTTCCATCATTAACGACTCGTCCTGTCTTCGTCGTAGCAAGCTTAGCTATCATTATTCAAGCCATACTCCATTGGGTCATCACCCCGTTCTTCTCAATCTCAGATGGGATTCGAATCATCGTCGCGACCGTTGTCGCAGCCGGAATCGGTGCTTTCGTATTTAAGGAGGAAGAGGTCACATGATATCGTTGTTTCTACTCGTTCTAGGATTGGCACTTGTCACGTATCTCCCTCGCCTTGTCCCGCTACTCTGGCTAAAGGAATTGGCGTTACCGGCATATATGAAACGATTTCTTTCCTTCATCCCGTATGCGGTACTGGCTAGTTTGATTTTTCCGGGCGTCCTATCCTCCACGACCACCACCTCGTCTGCCTTATTCGGAGGAGTGGTTGCCACTTTCCTGGCGCTACTACGGGTCAACCTCGTCGTTGTCGTCATTGGAGCTGTATTCGGGGTATATGCCTTTCAAACTATATGACAAAGGAGCGGCACACGAGGTGCTGCTCCTTTTCTTATGCTGATATGCCCTGACGACGAAGCTGGACGAATACGTCCACAAATTCCGCGTCCCATTGTGTTCCCCGACCGCTCTCCAATATGGAAAGCGCCTTTTCCACTGGCATTCCTGACCGATAGGGTCGATCTGATGTCATGGCATCATAAGCATCGGCAATCGCCATGATTCTTCCGAATAACGGAATGTCGACCGCATGTAAGCGGTCCGGGTATCCTTTCCCATCGATTCGTTCGTGGTGCGATCGAACTCCGGCTAAAATCGGTTGAAGCGATGCAGGTAAATGAATTTGACTCAAAATATGGATGCCAATGGTCGGATGTTCTTGAATTTTTGAAAACTCTTCGTCTGTCAGCTTCCCTTCTTTTAGTAGGACGTCATCTCGAATTCCAATTTTCCCGATGTCATGTAGAAGTGCTGACTTATTGAGTAAATCGACTTGTGCATGCGGTAAGCCAATGGCGCGAGCAAGCTCAACGGAATACATCGCGACACGCTCCGAATGACCTGCTGTGTAGGGATCACGTGCATCGAGCGTTGCTGCGAATAAAATGAAGAGGCTGTCTAACAGCTGTGCGTTTTCTTGTTCACGAGCAGTTACCGTCTCAACCATTTGATTGAATCCCCCAATCAGTTGGGCGAACTCATCTAAGTACGGATTCTCGATTTTCTGAAGTTGTCCCGACTCCATCTGTTCGATGCCGGACGTCAAAAATCCAATCGGACGTTTGATGTTGTCATAGAGTAAGAAACTGCATAACACCGCAATTCCGACGATGATGACAAGAATCACGAGCGCCCAATTCCAATACGTATCCGTTCGAGTCGAAGTCGACAATTGGACACTCGACGCCAACATGAACAACATGATGGGAAAGATACCCGTAATGAGCATACTGATCAATAATTTAGTTCGGACACTAAATGATCGATACGTTGCATGAATAGGCAGATGATAAAGTTCGAGATGCCTTTCTTTCATGTATACAAGTAATGGCTCAACCGATCGAACCGTCAAAAAATATTCAATCAAGGCATGTAGTACCGCAATCATGACGGCCCCGATTGCAGCCAAGCCGATCAAACGATAAGGTAAGTCAATCCACCCCATCTGAATAAAAACGGCGGTTAAACCAATTGACGGGATGGATAATCCAAACAAATGAGGACCTAAAATCCGTTGCACCGTTAAAATCGGGAATCGACTCGCTTGTTCGAATGCCGACGTCAATTCGTCAATCGATGGGGATTCGATCATAAAAAACTGTCGTATCGGTCGAATGTGGCGACGGTATAAGAGTAGTTCTGAGAAAATCATAACTATCCCTGACCCCAACATGATGCCTAACAGTAGTAAAATCTCTCGAATAGACAGGTCAAGCGTTTGAAAAATAAAGACACCACCTACTCCAAAGACGGCCAAACCTGAGCCGATGATATAGTTCATCACGAGCGTCCGTTGAAAACGTTCAAACATTCCCCTCACCCCTACACTCTTTTCTTTTACTATCGACCAGATTTATGCTTGAGTTGAACACAAAAAAACGGATCTCCTTGTAGGAGACCCGTTCAAGCATCGATTATGGGCGTAACGGACCATCGTTATCATCAAGTGATCGATTGTCCTGATCCGGAGTGATGTTTTCATGGAACGGATTCGGTTCCGGTCCATCAACATGGTCAACTTTTGGATTTTGAACATCTCGCTTCAACTCGTGTTTCGATTGTTCCGCTTCATGTTTCGACTGCTCCACGCCTTGCTTCGCTTGTTGTTTTGCAGCTTCCGCTTCGCGGCTCATCTGTTCTTTCTCCTGCTCAAGACCTTCTTTTGAAACTTCCGTTTCATCAATGCGTTGCTCCGCCTTTTTCAAATAACGTGCCGCCGTCTCGCGACCACCAAGACCGAAAGCAAGACCGAAGGCGAGGGCAACGGCCCCAAGAATGAGAAGGAATGCTGTATTGACAATCACCGGTGCGATGCCGAGTTGGCTAACGGCCATGAAGAAGACGAGTCCGAGAATCGCATACTTCGCTACGTAGCGAAGCGCACTCGGTTGTCCTGCTCCATCGACAAGTACACTTCCGACCAACCGCTCTGCCATGTTCGCCAACCAGAATCCGACTGCCAAGATGATGAGTGCTGCGATGACCATCGGCAAGTAAGCAAAGATGGCTGTTGCAAGAGATGCCATGAACTCAAGATTCGCGACTTGAAGTGCTTCAGATACGAAGAGCAAGATCACGATTACTTGGACAATGACACCGACCACTTGAGCGATTGACATCGAAGACGCACGTTCCCCGAAGCCCATTTTTTGAGCCAACGAGTTGACGCCAAGATTCTCAAGAAGGGATACGACGACCCCTTTCAACCATCTTGCCACGAACACCCCGACGAGGACGAGGACGATTGCAACGAGAATGTCTGGAATCATGACAAGGACATCATTGAGCATCGCAATCGCGGGTTCCGAGATTCCTCGAATATCGAGCGCTTCAAGCGCCGAAATCGTCACCGGAATCATGATGAAGATGAAGACGATTGTACCGATCGCTTTCGCAAGACTCGATCCTTTCACATAATCAGAAAGATGGAATCGCTCTGCTAAGCGATCTAACCCTGCTGCTTCAAGGAACTTCGTCAAAATGTCACGTACAATCTTCGCGACGACATAACCGATTGCGAAGATGAGCGCCGCTGCGACAAGTTTCGGAATGAATCCGAGGAAGCTGTTCAATAAGTCTTCGAATGGTCCGCTGACCCCACGAAGTCCAAGGGCATCAAGTACAGCCGGTAGCGCCAATAAGAGCACGAGATAGAAGACGATGTTCGCGACCGTGTCGACCCACTTCGTTTGATTGACACTTGTCGATTCTTGCCCCGTTTTTTCCATCAACTTGCTCAAATTCAAACGATGTCCCGCCATTTGAATCCCCTTTTTCAAAAGGGTAGCGATGACCCAGGCAACGAGTAAAATCAGGCCGGCTTTGATGACACCGATAATCAGTCCAGAGAATCCTTCATAAATTTGACTGAATGGTTCCGTAATGGCTGGAACGTTCATGAATTCAAAGATGATCAGGAATGCGAGGAGTAATACCCCAAAGAACACGACTTTCCCGATAATGCGTTCAGGGGTCCACTTTTCTCCTTTCTCCCCATCTTTTTGAATACCCACTCGCTCATCGAGTCGTGCTTTCTTCAATGCTTTACGTGTCACGTTTTCCAATACTTTTGCCAAGATGTAACCGACTACAAGAATAACAATTGCCAGCAAAAGCTCTGGTAGCCATGACATGAACGTATTGAAGTTATACGTTGTGTTGTTCATCGAATCTTCCTCCTTTTTCACATGAAATGATTGTTTTTATTTAACAGTGCTATTTCATACATACCTATATTTCAAAATCATCAAACCTGAATTGTAAGTCAATTCGTTTACATGACTATTACGATTCATTGGAAATGGGTACGTTAGTTTAAGAGAGAAATCGTGCCAAATGCAGTCAAATATGATACGAATAACAAGAGACGTCATGTTAGGAGGAATTTAGGATGAATATCGCTTTAGTGGCTCACGACAAGAAGAAAGATGATTTAATCGTCCTCATTAAAACTTACACCCATATACTAAAGAAACATCAGTTGTTTGCGACCGGTACAACGGGTAAGCGAATCGCTGAAGCGACCGGCTTGCCTGTCCATTGCTTCCGATCCGGACCGCTTGGAGGGGACCAAGAAATCGGTGCTGCCGTCGCACGCGGGGAGATGGATATGATCATCTTTTTCAGAGACCCATTAACTGCTCAACCTCATGAACCGGATGTGAGCGCATTGATGCGTCTTTGTGACGTCTACTCCATCCCGCTTTCGACAAATATGGGTGGAAGCGAAATTTTGATTCGAAGTATCGAGCAAGGTGATTTCGAGTCACTTAAACTTTCTCATAACGACGAACCTCCGGCTTGACCATGACAAACCGAGAAAGGAGAGGAATCTCCCTGGAACCGAATATGATTCACGACCCGAACGTCCAACAGTTCTTTAACGACGTGCGCCAGCGCCTCATCGAACTACTTGGAAATGAGGCAGAAGCGGATCGCCATCTACTCGCACTTGCTGGATATATCCGACATGCAGAGAAAAGTGGTCAGTCGCTCGAAAGTCTTTTAAACCAAGATCCTCAGGAATACGCTCGTTTCCTCATTGAACAACCCGAAACAAATGAAGAATATCGTCGACGCTATCACGTGTTGATTGATGCCTCGGATGAATTAAAACCTCATGAAAAAGCGCAAGCAAACCGGGAATTCGATTGGGCCGTCAATCAATTGGACGAAGCCAAGCTTTCGTTAAAAGAAATCGAAGTGCGCGACCTTGCCTTCCTCGCCTACACAAAGATTGAAGCACTCAAATCGTCTCGTACGATTTGGAACCGCTTCGGCTGGCTACTAGGTATGATTTTGGCATTTGCCTACGCCAACTTACTGCTCGTGATTGACGATGTCTTTAGCGGTCGACTATTCACCGCCCCCATGTCGACGTATCCAATTGATTATCTGGCCTTCCTGTTACCCGTCCTCGTGACCGGTGCTATCTTCGGCATATTGACCCGTTTTCGACATTACATCCAGACGCTCGGTCGGCGTATTGCATTCGCCTTGCTCATCGTTGTCGTCTACATCATGTCTATCTTTCTGATTCAACCGCTCTTAATGACAATTGGTTGGTCATTCATCATTCAGTTGACCCCACTCTACGCGCTCATTTTAATGGCGATCAGTGGCTTTATGGCCATCTGGACATTAATCGAGTTCGTCTGGAAGAGTACACGTTGTTCTCTCGGAGACGATACGCTCATGCTTTATTACTAACCACGCCACTCCTCTTAGGAGATGGCGTTTTTTGTTTCGATTATGGCGAGAACGGAAATTACTCCTATTGTGACGCTTGTTTTAGATTGGAAATTCTAAAGGGGGTATTCGATGTCAGAACGAAAAATGATTGGCCTGTTCCAGACAGAACAGGAAGTCATGCACAAAGTGGAAGAGCTGAAAGCTGCAGGGGAAGCTGAAAAAAATATGCATGTTGTCGCCAAGCGGGACGGGGAAATTTCTGCGTTACGTGATCACACGGATGTAAATGCCGAGTCCGGTATCCGTGACGTCAATTGGCTTGACCGTGTCAAAGCATTCCTACACGGAAGTGACCGCATTCGTGATGAGTTACGGAATATGGGGCTAAACGATGCCGAAGCGGAACAGTATTATGATGCAATCGATGAAGGACAGATTCTACTCTACATCGATCGACACTCGTACGACCGCTATCCGAACATGTATAAAAAAGACAGTGAGCTCGATCATGATAAAGGGGAAAAAGCGGATGGAATCGCCTTTGACGCGAAACCATTTAACGATCACGACGAGAATCCACGTGGTACAAAGGATGATCCGATTGTACGCGGTCATTCTGGATTAGAAGATCATCGCCGATTATAAGGAGGAACGACTATGAATGAGAAACGATTTATCAGTATGCACGATACGCTGGATGCAGCACTTGGGAAAATCGAGGAGTTGCGAGCGAAAGGGTATGAAGACTCACACATTTATGTCGTCACAAAACATGAAGACAACGTTTCGATTTTGAGACGTGATACAGATGTTCATACGGAAGCGACCCATCAAGCGAGCTGGTTCGATAAGGTTCGGGCGTTCCTCAGCGGTCATGAAGACGTGCACGCTGGTCTACGCAACATGGGACTGAGCGAAGAGGAAGTAAAACGTCACTATGACGATGTAGAAGCCGGGAAAATCCTCGTTTATGTGGATGAAGACTTTGAACGTCGTCATCAAGACGGGGTGACAGTCGATTCGAAACCATATCAAGACGCATCATCGACTCATCTCGGTAGTCATACTGACGATGGATTGGAAATCGACTCAAAACCTTATCGTGAGGCTCAGACCATCGACCCAAGCCATCCCGTAGACCCGGAGCAAGATAAACTGGATAAAGAAACGAAGAATCCAGATCGCGAGGAAAAACTACGTGGTCTCGATGATCGTGCTTATCGAAATGACGTAGAAGATCCGGATAATATCCGACGTTTCTAACATAGTAACAAAGAGCCTGACGCACCCGCGTCAGGCTCTTCTTACGTCAAACGATTCTTCGGTTCTTTCCCTTCGAGCACATTTGTGATGGCATCTCGATTCAATGCCATCATCGCCAGACGTGTCCGAATCGTTGCACTCCCGATATGCGGTAATGTCGTCACGTTCGGAAGCGTCAATAATGGATGACCGAGGTCGATTGGTTCTTTTGTGAATACGTCTAATCCCGCTCCCCAAATCTTCCTCGCTTTAAGTGCTTCATATAGCGCCTTTTCATCGATGATTTCTCCACGAGCCACATTGATGAAAATGGATGTTTCCTTCATCTTGGCAAACTCTTTAGCCCCGAGCATTCCCCGTGTCTCGTCCGTGAGCGGTGCGAGAACGACGACGAAATCGGATTGTGTCAATAGTTCATCGAGTTCCGCATAGGTGAAGCCATACATCGACTCCGACTCATGTCGCCGTGTCCGGTTATGGTATAGAACTTCCATGTCAAATCCTCTTGCCCGACGTGCGACCGCTTCACCGATTCGCCCCATTCCGATGATACCCAATTTCGCTTGATAAAGGTCCATCCCGACGTAGCCCATCGGCAGCCAGGACTTCCACTCCCCGGCGCGCAAGTCACGTTCCGCCTCTCCGAGACGTCGTGCCGTCATCATCATGAGACCAAACGTCAAATCTGCTGTCGTTTCCGTCAAGACATCGGGTGTGTTGGTGACGATGACGCTATTCTCTTTCGCTGCGTTCAAATCGATATTGTTATATCCGACCGCCAAATTGGAGACGACCTCTAACTGTGTGGCACGCTCAAACACTTCACGGTCAATCGTGTCGCTGAGCATGGTCCAGAGCGCATGCGCAGATGACGCTTCTTCTAACAGCACCTCTCGCGGCACACTTTCCCCTTCATGCTCCCACATGCGCACATCGTATTGATCGCGAAGCGGTTCGACTGCCTCTTCCGGCAAGCGACGCGTAATATAGATTCGTTTCTTCATCTTTCTCCCCCTCTCTACACTTACTTGTAGTCTAACAAATGGAAAGCGTTAAGAGGGTTGATCCGACTTCGGCTTTTGCTTCAAATACTGTTCAAACAGTGACCCGAACTCTTGATTTAACAACTGTTCAATCGTTTTCGATGAATCCATAGCGTTTCGATAGGCGATTTCGTTAATGGCGAGTCCGATGGCCCACGTGATCCCTGATGCGACGGTCGCATTGATGACACCGGCCGCGGCGTTCGCTCCCGGGAAAAACTTCATGACGTTCAAGAGAATCGTTTTCGATAACGTGCGACCGATTTGTGGAATAATGGTACTTCCAATAAGCGTCTTCAACAAATCATCACTCGCTTTGACACCCCAATAACGAAATAGATGGACGCTCATCGTCACCTGAATCGGCGTCAATGCCACGGCATCAGCAAATGGGAGCGGAACCGCAGCAGCCGTTCCCGCGCTTGCGACATAGCCTGAGATGATTCGATTCGCTTTCTTACGCTTTAACTTGAGCATCGCTTCACTCTCTGCATGAATCTCCATCAAGAGCCCTTCCTGTAAGGAAGCATCTAGCTGTTCCACCGACCACACAATCAGTCGTTCCCAATCCACGTATTGCCGCAATGTTTCATTGTTCAATATTTCCGAAGAAATGCTGACTTGGAAGATTGCATCTTCCGGAAGGATTCCATTCAGTTCATTCCGCAATGCCGTCAGTTCATCTAAATCGACCTGATCGATTTGTGTGAATAAGACGGCGACAGCGGTCGATTCACGTAGACGGCGAATCAAGGCCTTGTCGAGTGGCGTGACACGCTTTGTCGCAGCGTTGATGGTATACCAGACGAGATGGATTCGTTTGGATGCTTCTTGCCGCTTTGCGTTCTCCACAAACCCGATGACTTCCTCTTCGTAATGTTGTTGCCGCGCACTCCCGATCTCATATCCTTCGCTGTCGAACAAGGTGACTGCGATATCATCACTCGTATATTGATGAATTCCTCTTGTGACCGGTTCCCCGGCTGCTACTTTCGTCAAATCACGTCCAAACACGTAGTTCACAACAGAACTCTTTCCTGCTCCCGTTGCTCCCGCGATGAGGATGTTTGGTTTTTTGACATTGCCCCGTAGCCGCTCGAGTTCTGCCTTTAAATCATAATCTTTAAAATCAAATCGTTTCGTCGATTCCATTTACGTTTCCCCCTTATGAGTTGAGCGTGCGACCAAGCTGACCCATCTCGCGCTCAAAGCCGCGTCGAATCTCTTCTTCAATCGTTTGTCTTACAGATGCATATTGTTGCTCGATGGCCTTTTTAATCCCTCGCTCTGCCGCCCGACGCTTGAATGCCCAGTAGATGAAGTGCACTCCAGGAATCATTCCGAGAACCATCTTTCGAACTGTTTTTCCGAACGAGTAGTCAAATCCGAGCTCAACTCGTCTTGTTCTAAACAAAAGGTCTGCTTGCTCTCCGACGAGTGGGTACCGCTGCATGAGTTGGATATAATGACGCACCCCTTCTGCCATCGCCTCTTCCGTCGTCAAAGCGGCCGCTTCAAGCGTCTTTTCTAAATCTTTCTCTATTTTTCTAGCTCTCCAACTAATCATCGCTTGCGGGGTCAGCATCCGAATCGTCTCTGCAGAAGCGATACTCCGAATTCGCCAATCCTCTAACTCTTCAAGAAGATGATTCGTCAAGTTAATGGGAAGTTTTCGCTCGATGTCTTTCCATAGGTTCGTCCGATTCCGATTCCATACCTCTTCGTATCCTCTTACCGGGACGTGTTTTCCTGTCAGTAACTTCTTTTCGACACTGTTGACACGGATGATGTCCTCTTCTTCAATCGGCAGTTCGCGTAACAATACCCGTTCCATCGCCTCTGCCTTTTGCACACTCATCGGGTCGTCTTCGTTGAAGTTAGTCAGAATGAGGGTGACGTTGCTCCCCCGCTCATATAAAGGTTTTAAAATCGCCTCGAGCTCATACGCCTCGACACGTCCTGACTGCACCGACAATAAGTAGTAAATCGTATGAAACCACTCTGCGATATCGAGCGCCCCTTCACGCTGATGGACGATGGATAGGATCGCTTGGTGCCACTCTTCAGAGCGGTCCGCCTCGAGCCCCCACGTATCGAAAAAACGAAACAAGATGCCCCGTTCTAAATCGTAATACTCGTATTTGTGAAGCCCTTCTTGAGTGACCGGACTTCCGGCACGCGATTCGGCGACGTCATGTCCGTATATATAGTTGATGAACGCACTTTTTCCGACACCGGTCTTTCCAGCAATCAAAATATTTGAGACGAGCCCTGTCCGATCCATACGCTTCCTCCCTCATTCGTTGTATAGTTCAATTATACCGAACGGACCATTTTCAAACGTCCATCGAAAGGATGATTCTCATGCTTCACCATGTCGAACTTTACGTTTCGAACCTACATAACAGTACACAAGCCTGGGAATGGCTCCTCTGTGAACAACTTGGGTACACGCTCTATCAATCATGGCCCGAAGGACGGAGCTATCGATACCGTGAAACATATCTCGTGTTCGTTCAAACGGAAAAGACTCACCTTGCGCCACCGTATCACCGAAAAAAGACTGGTCTCAACCACTTGGCATTTCATGCGTCTTCCCTCGCACAATTAGAAGAAGTTCGGCAACAGCTCGCATCACACGGGTTTCGTGAATTGTACGCAGACCGCTTCCCCCACGCAGGAGGCCCAAACTATACAGCACTATTTTTTGAAGACCCGGACCGCATCAAAGTTGAACTCGTGGCAACGATGTGAACGGTTTCTTGAGAACTTCTTAAAAGTTTGTGAAAACAATTGCAAACTTTACGTTGACCTCCTAGACTGAAAGGGTCTAAAGGAGGTCTTTTCATGGAAAAGCAAGTCGTCGATTATATGGAAGAAGCCGCATTTAAGAAATCATCATTGCTTCAACATTCATTTCCTCAATACATGTTACGATCGATAATCGCTGGCTTTTTAATCGGAATTGGAGTCGTCTTCTCATTCACCGTCGGAAACATGTTCATCGATGTCCCCGGAACGATGCTGATTGCGGGCGCTAGTTTCTCAGTGGCACTCGTCTTCATCGTCTGGATGGGGGGAGAATTGTTTACGAGCAACACCATGTATCTCTACACTGGTGCAAAACGAGGACGTGTCGCTTGGTTCGACCTCGTAAAGATATGGGGACTCAGTTGGGTCGGTAACTTGATTGGTGCCGTCTTGCTATCGCTTCTCGTCATCGGGGCTCATAGTATGGGTGACGTGACGGGTGACCATTTGCTCGCTGTCGTCGCCGCGAAGAAAATCGGTGGAGACGCCCTTGCTATTTTCTTGAAAGGAATCTTGTGTAACGTGCTCGTCTGTTTGGCCATCTTCATGCCACTCAAAACGAACAATGATGTCGCGAAGATTATGCTGACGATGCTTCCGGTCGTCGTATTTTTCGCCGCTGGATTCGAGCACTCAATTGCGAACATGGGCGTTTTCGCTCTCGCGCTCCACTATGTACCGTCGGATCTCGTCACCTTTAGCGGTGCCCTTTACAATCTATTCTTCGCCACACTCGGCAATATTGTCGGTGGTGCGTTGTTCGTTGCCGGAAGTTACTTGTATTTGAACAAATCGGAGACGGAACAAACCGTCAAGCCGATACGTCATCATGCATAAAAAGACAGGGACCCCGATTAGCAGGGTCCCTGTTTGTTGCATTTCACGAATTATGATTTTGAAGCGTCGGCTGCTGCTGCTTGAACAGTACCTTGTGCCACTTCGTCTTCTTCCACATCCCAGCACTCTGTATTCTCGATACCGAGTTTACGAGCCGAGAAGCGTGGGTTGAGACCTTGAGCTCGTTGCTCTTCGTAATCTTTAAGAACTTTGAAGGCAACGCCACCGAGCAATGTGATTGCCGCGATGTTGATCAATGTCATCCCTGCCATGAAGAGGTCAGCGAGGCTCCATACGAATCCGAGGCTTGCGACCGCTCCGATGAAAACGAATGCCATTGTCGCAAGACGGAATCCAAAGACTACACCTTTGCTCTTCTTGATGAATTCGATGTTCGTTTCACCGTAGTAGTAGCTTCCTGCGATCGAGCTGAAGGCGAACAAGAAGACGCTGACAGCGATGAATGCTGGAGCAAGTGTTCCGATTTGCTCAGTCAATGCGTTTTGAAGAAGGACAATCCCTTCACCATTTCCAGCAGCGTAGCTGTCTGAGAGAAGGATGATCGCTGCAGTTGCTGTACATACGATCAACGTATCCAAGAATACACCGAGTGATTGAAGGAAACCTTGTTTCGCAGGGTGCGATACTTCAGCAGCAGCTGCTGCGTTTGGTGCAGAACCCATACCTGCTTCGTTCGAGAAGAGTCCACGGCGTACACCCATTGAGATTGCAGCACCGATTGAACCACCGACTGCTTCATTCAAACCAAATGCGCTTTGGAAAATCATAGCGAAGACGCCTGGAAGTTCAGCGAAGTTCACAACGACAACGTAGAGTGCGATAGCAAGGTAGAGAACAGCCATGACAGGTACGACGATTGCCGAGAAGTTCGCGACACGTTGTACACCACCAAAGATGACAAGGCCAGTAAGAACAACTAAGATTGCTCCGCCGATCGCTGCATCGATTCCAAATGCGTTATCGAATGCTGCAGCGATCGTGTTCGATTGAACAGAGTTGAAGATGAGTCCGAATGTGACAGCAATGAGAACCGCGAATACGATTCCAAGTGCACGGTTGTTTAAACCTTTTTCGATGTAGTAAGCCGGACCACCGCGGTACGCGACATCGTCTTTCACTTTGTATACTTGAGCGAGCGTGCTTTCAATCATGGCTGTCGCACCACCGAGAAGGGCGACGATCCACATCCAGAAGACCGCTCCTGGTCCACCAAGTGTGACCGCTACCGTGACCCCGGCAAGGTTACCTGTACCGATTCGAGTCGCGGCACCGATAAAGAATGATTTCATTGAAGAAATACTCTTCCCGTCTTTTGTAAGTGTAACGTCCGATTTATCTGTCACCGTACGTAACATTTCTTTTAAGTAACGGAACTGCATAAATCGTGTTCTGATCGTGAAGTAGATCCCGGCTCCGACGAGAACGGCGATCAATACGTACGACCATAAGATGTTGTTCAAAAAGTCGACGCTTCCTTGTAACATACCTTGAATCGCTTCCATGAATAAGTTCCTCCCTGTTGTGTGAATCTGAAGTTGAGAATTTTTTATGATGTCTTAGTTCTGAATTATACAAAGATTCTGACAATTATCAATAATTTTTTTATAGGTGATTTCACTCTTTTTTCACATCATCTGAGCCAGAGTCCTTATTTATAAGTATTTAAAGCGCTTACATAAAAATGTTTAGAAATATTAAATCATGATTTATAGTGCGTATAGAAAAATATAATTTCATTATTTTTACTTCATTTTCTTATTTGCCGTGTCTTTTCATTACACGGTCTCGTATGAATACCATTCATTTTTTATACTTTTTTTCACTAATCAATCATTGTTTTTCACTTGTACAGGGTATTACATAATTATAGTCTCCACCTTCTGTTCACCATGAAAAGTCATCTAGAAGAAAGAAGGAAGAATCATAAAAAGACATCGGAAGTGGTTATCTTGGTTCGTTATATTGGCCTTCGTGTTGTCATTGTTGCCTATGAAGGGAAATGTGGCGGAAGCGACCGGAGGGACACAGTGGTGTGTATCCACGAATTCTGATTCTACTATCTATGCAGGGCAAAACATCCCGATTGGAGTCGTCGATTTTGAGTTTGTCGCGGAAGGCTTAAAAATTGTCATCGATTTAAATGACGGAGTGACGTTAGCCGACGTACCTGAAAATATTAAAATTGATTTTCGATTAACCAGTGAATCGCTTGAGCGCGGTAGTCCTGGCGCATATGAGTTTAAAACAAAATCCCTCGTCGATCCAACACATCTCTTAATTCCTTACGCTTCGTTAGCAAGTTATCTTGGTGTGAACGAAAGCGTTCTAAAATCAGACGGTTTCCAATTTAACGTCTTCCTCCACCTAGATACAATCGTTAATGGAGAAACGGAAACTGCTTATCCTGGTGATCCGGGTACAGGAAATCCTTGGGTACGATATGTGACACTGACCGTTGAAGATTGTACACCACCACCAGAGGTTGATTATGGGGTATATACAATCGGCTTTTGGAAAAACATCTTCAACTATGAGAAAGTATCGTTCGAATATGGCTCAATCGTTTATATTCAAGGAATTGCTTATGATGTCAGTACACTCGAAGGACAAAAGGCCTTGTCCGCACTAATGACAAGCTCGCCGAAATCAATGACTGAAGAAAAACGTTTGATTATGCAATTAACAGCCGCAAAAATCAATGTACTATTAAATGACCCATCGTTCTTGAACCTTGAGCTCGTTTATAAGGACAGTGGTGTATCAACTGGCTTTACCGTGGGTGAACTATTGTCTGGTGCAGAAGTGGCTCTTGCAAACAAAAATATAGATCAAATGAAATACTATCAAAAACTTCTTGATCAGTTTAACAATGGTTATTTCGTAAACACGTTACACGATTAAAAGATAAAAAGCAGTCGCTTTTGAGGAGCGACTGCTTTTTATATACCAGTACGTTTCTTCTGGTTATTTGGTTTTTTCGTCAATTGGCTCGTCAACGGTTTCTGTTTTGTACCATGTAAACCCGTGGGAACCTTCGTTTGATTTTGCTTCTTCTCTGCCAGCTTTTGTTTCATCGCCTCTTGAAAAGATAGTTTTTTCTCGCTCATCTTACTCACCTCCAGCTTCGATCACTTTCACACGACCGACCTGTCCATCGCTCAAACGCACTTTGATTCCGTGCGGATGACGTGGCGAGTTCGTCAATATATCTTGAACGACGCCTTTCGTCAGCTTTCCGCTTCGTTGATCTTGTTTTAAAACGATTTGGACGTGGAGTCCTGGGCGAATGTCAGCACGTTTCGTTCCATCCATACCCGACACCCCTTTCCATTTAGTCAATCTCTATCATATGCTCTTTTCCCTCATTTGTCACAGCCTATTCCAGATGCCGATCTGTCGCATCGTTTCTGTCATGTAACTTTGATCGGTCTGAAGCGTCTTCTTAGGAAACGGATCATACAATCGAACGCTGACCCCTCGATGCGAAAAGGTCACATCCATGACATACTGTCCTTCCACATCACGGAGTGCGGCCGTCCCTTTCAACGAATGAAACGCCTTAGCGAACGCCTCTCCAAAATCGAGATACGCTTTCACGTAAATCGTAACGCGTCGCTCATCAATCATCAATTCCAACCGTTCGCGATCGGCACCACCAATGACCATGCGTACGACCTCGTTGTCATTGGAAAATTCAATCGTATGCATCCTCGTCCCACCCTTCATTCAAAAGAGGTACCCTCCTCAGAAGGTACCTTTCTATCATAAACGATATAACCGTGCTGCGAATGGTCGAAGCATAAACGTTTCCGTATCAATCGTCTCGGGGTCAATCTCATTCGTCATGACAAGCGTGGCGCCTGCAATTTCCGGAATGGTCACTTCTGCCGGATTGGCGGTCAAGTTGACGACCACGAAGAAGCGGTTGTTTTCAAACGTACGCTCGTAGACGAAGGCTTGCTTATGTTCAGGCAAGACGTCACGATAACGACCATACGTAAACGTTTCCTCAGCTCGACGAAGACGGATCATCTCCTTATAGAACGACAGAATGGAGTGCTGGTCGTGTCGCTGTGCCTCGACGTTGAGCGTCTCATACTCTTCATGAATCGGCATCCACGGGGTCGTCGTCGAGAAACCAGCATGAGGTGAGGCATCCCACTGGATTGGTGTCCGGACGTTATCACGAGACGTGCCCCATACTTGTTGCATCGAGTCGATTTCACTCATCCCGTTCGCGATCCGTTCGAAGTACTCGTTTTTCGTCGCGACATCATCATAGTCATGAATGGATGGGAGCGGCACATTCTTCATCCCGATTTCTTGTCCTTGATAAATGAATGGTGTCCCGTGCATGAAGAAGTACATCATCCCAAGCGCCGTGGCACTTTCACGCCAATAATGATGCTCATCCCCGACGAGAGATACCGCTCGCACCATGTCATGGTTTTCAATGTATAATGCGTTCCATCCAGTTTCGCGTAACCCCTGCTGCCATTTATCGAAGATTCGTTTAAGCTCGACGACATCGAGCGGGGCAAGACGCGACCGTCGCATGATATCGACATGATCAAAGTGAAAGGCCATATTCATCGCACCATTCTCTGGCCCCATCCATTGGTCAGCTTCTTCCGGCTCGATTCCGTTCGTCTCCCCAACAGTCATAATGTCGTATTTGGAAAACGTTTCTCGCTTCATCTCTTGTAGATATTCATGAATTCCGTCAATGTTCGAGTACATCGAAAACGCCGTAACGATCGATTTTCCGTCCGGAGAAGATAACATCGTCTCCGTCGGCATCTTTTTAATATGACTGATCGCATCGACACGGAATCCGTCGACTCCTTTATCGAGCCACCAGTTGATCATGTCATAGACAGCCGTCCGAACGTCACGATTCTCCCAGTTCAAATCGGGTTGTTTCTTTGAGAAGACGTGCAAGTAATATTGATCGGTCGGTTCGTCATATTCCCAAGCGGACCCACCAAAGATACTCGCCCAGTTGCTCGGTGGCATCCCATCTTTCCCATCTCGCCAAATATACCAATCTCGTTTCGGATTGTCTTTCGAGCTCTTCGATTCAAGGAACCATGGATGTTCGTCCGACGTATGGTTGACGACGAGGTCGAGCAACAGCTTCATCCCTCGTGCGTGCACTGCCTCTAGCAAGGCATCAAAATCCTCCATCGTCCCAAACTCATCCATAATGTCTTGATAGTCACTAATATCATATCCGTTATCATCGTTTGGCGATTTGTACATCGGACAAATCCAAATGACATCAATTCCAAGGTCTTCTAAGTAATCGAGCTTTTCAATGATTCCGCGAAGATCACCGATTCCATCCCCGTTCGAATCGTTGAAACTTCGTGGATAAATTTGATAGGCGATGGCCTCTTTCCACCATACACGACTGATCTCTGTTTGTTTCGTTTGGCTGAACAACGTCTCCATACGGCACCGTGCCTCCTACAATAAGGTATGATTCACATCTACCATAGCACTAGTGCAAGCGTTTGCAAAGAATCAGTCCACAAAAAAATGCAGTTTTTACACTGCATTTTGATGGCGCGCCCCAACTTGTTCACAGAAGGTCGTGATCAGCTTCGACAAATGCTTCCAATCATTGTCCATCGTCGCGACGTGATACGAGTTAGGAAGCACCGCGTATTCTTTTGTTCCTTGTAACTGCTCAAACAACCAGATGGAGTCGGAAGGCGGCACCACGTTGTCGACAGCAGAATGGATGACATACGCCGGCACATCAACTGCTCCGACGTGCGGTCGCACCTCGTCAATCAGCGAAAGCAATTCACGAATCGCTTTTGTAGGCACACGGTCATAGACAATCTCATATACGTCTTTTGCCAAGATGTCAGGCGCATCTTCGTCGATAAATCGACACTCGGTATCCGACGCATGACACGCATATCCTGGGACCGATAACGCGGCATTGATTGTCACAATCGCATCCGCCTTCCCTTCAAGGGCAGCCTTGAGTGCCAACGTTCCGCCCATTGACTGACCGACGACGATGACCGTCTGACACGACTCGCGCAACCGCTCGATTCCTTTCGTCACACTTTTATACCAACATCGATGCGTCGAACATCGAAAGTCTTCTGGATGTGTCCCATGCCCTTTCAAGCGCGGGGCATAGACCGTGAACCCTTGCTTCATCAACTCAATTCCGACGTCCTGTACACTTTGAGGTGTCCCGTTAAAGCCGTGACAAAGCAAAATACCGATTTCGTTTCCTTCATAATAAAATGCGCCTGCTCCAGGAATGACTGGGTAATTGACTGCTTTCATTAGTGCCTCCTTTAATTCCAACTTAACCGATACAATTAATTCGTATTAGAAGAGTGTAAAAGTTCTTAAGCTACTCGTCAAGTTCTTCCGATTACATTTATCTTGTAATCAAAATGTAATCATAACTTTGTGTTTAGTGGATTGAGTTCTGACGTCTGCTTGGTTATGTTTAACATGTAGTAAAAAAACTTGGGAAATGAACGTGTTATTTTTGACAATACACGAATAATTTTTCAAGGGATTCGTCACAAGAAAAGTAATGTAAGCGCTATCATGTCGTTTTTTTGAAAAAGGAGGATATAAATTCACTTATTTATAACGACGCAAGTTGGGGAAATCGGATTAGACCATTACATCTAAGGGAGACTTACACATGGGGAAACCAACACAATCATTTAAGGCAGTCACTGGCCTCGCCTTATCAGCAGGACTCATCGTCAGCAGTATGACGCCGATTGCGGCAAACGTAAACGCCGAGACGTTGAACGCATCAGATCTCTTCATTTCCGAGTACGTAGAAGGATCGAGCAACAATAAAGCAATCGAGTTATTCAATGGAACGAACGCGACAATCGACCTTTCCGCTTACAAAATTGAACTGTATTCAAACGGAGGTACGACTGCCGGAAATACATTGAATTTGACTGGCACCCTCGCACCAGGAGCTACATATGTCATTGTGAACGGCAGTGCGTCGGACACATTGAAAGCAAAATCGGATACGGTGAGTGCCGTGACGAACTTCAACGGGGATGACACGATCGTCTTGAAAAAAGGAGACACGGTTCTTGATGTCTTCGGTCAACTCGGCTTCGACCCAGGAACAAAATGGGGAACGACCGTTGCGACTGCTGACCAATCGCTCATTCGTAAAGACACGGTCACAAAGGGAGACAGTGATGGCAGTGATGCCTTCGACCCGGCTATCGAATGGTCATCGACACCACAAGACACGTTCGACAATCTCGGGTTACATACGTTCCAAGGCGTTGAATACGGAGATGGCGATACAACAGAACCTCCTGCACCGATCACACCGATTTCAATTGCTGATGCACGAACAAAGGCAGAAAATGAGACGGTCACCGTAAAAGGAGTCGTCACGGCTAAATTAGCGAACACCATCTCCATTCAAGACGCGACAGGTGGTCTGTCTATCCGTCCGACATCTCTTGCCGTCAACGTCGGGGACGAGATCGTTGTCACAGGGGTCGTCGGTTCGTACCGTGAGCTTCTTCAATTGAACAGCGCTGTCGTTGTTTCAAAACAAGCAGCAACACTTCCTACTGCCCAAGTCTTGACAGGGGAACAAATCAACGAGGACGTCGAATCCGAACTCGTTACCGTCAAAAATGTCACACTCACAGGTAGCGGTCAGAACTTGACGGCGACGGACGGAACGAAGGAGTTCGTCGTTCGCGACGAGCGAGGCATCCTTGATTTACAGACGGATGTGAACTATTCATCAATCACAGGAATCGTTCAACAGTTTGACGATACGTACCAAATCATCCCTCGTGACCCGGCGGACACGGTTATCGATACGTCCGTTCTTCGGCCGGCTGTCGCGAAACCAGGTGCCGGTACATTCGTTGGTCCACAAGACGTGACGCTCTCGACAACGACAGCAGACGCAGAGATTTTCTATACACTCGACGGCTCTGATCCAAAAGAGAATGGGCTTCGTTACGAAAACCCAATCCGCATTGAAAACTCGACGACGTTGAAAACGGTCGTGAAAACAGGCGACTCGTTCAGCGCCGTCTCAACATTCTCTTATAAGATCACAGACAAGATTCGCATTCACGACATCCAAGGTGCGAACCACACGGCTCCGATGAACGGACAGACGGTTGAAGGGGTAGAAGGAATTGTCACGTCTACGTTCGTCTCGAGCGGGACGACGTATTACTTCATTCAAACTCCTGACGCCGAGGCCGATGACGATGCACGGACATCTGAAGGGATTGTCCTTTACGGTGGACGTTCGATTGCTGGCATTCAAGTCGGTGACCTCGTCAAAGTGAACGGAAAAGTGAGCGAGTATGCGATTGAAGGATACAGCGACCGTCAACAGACAGATATGAAGATGACACAAATCGATACCCGTAACGGAAAAGTTGAAGTCGTCGCGAGTGGTGTCACCCTTCCGACTCCAATTACGATTGATGCCTCAAACCTTCCGACCGAGTTTATCGACAGCGACAACCTCGCTGTCTTCAATCCGGAGAAGGATGCCATCGACTTCTGGGAGAGCCTTGAAGGAATGCGTGTTCAAACGAACAAGTTGAAGTCAGTCGGACCACAAGAATACGGTGATTTGGTGACTGTTCTCGAGGATACGCCAACGGAGACGTACAATGGCGGCGTCTTATTGAAAAAGAACGATGCAAACCCGGAACGCATTCAGTTCCGTCTCGAACCGAACGCGGAAGCGCGTGAATTCGATGTCGCGACGGGCGACCGCTTAACTGGACCGATTGTCGGTGTTGTCGGCTATTCGTTCGGTAACTATAAGATTCAAGCCTCACTTGAAGACATGAAAGCTGCCTTCGTCAAAGGAGATGCGCAGCGTGAGAAGACATTCATCGAGGCAGAAGAAGATCAATTAACGATTGCATCGTATAACTTAGAGAACTTCTCGAACAACATCAAAGAAACATCAGATGAAAAGGCACTCAAACTGGCGAAAGCGTTCGTCAACGAATTGAACAGCCCTGACATCATCGGTGTGACGGAAGTACAAGACAACGATGGACAGGATAAAGGGGCAGGTTCTGCCGCTGACCAGAGCTATCAGCGCTTAATCGATAACATTGTCGCTGTCGGTGGGAAGACGTATAAATACGTCAACATCGACCCAGAGAACAACCAAGACGGAGGCGCCCCAGATGCCAACATCCGTGTCGGCTTCTTGTACGATCCTGAGCGCGTGTCATTGACGGAGGGAATGCCTGCCGGTGACGCGACGACGGCCGTCGGATACGCCGATGGGAAATTGACGCACAACCCGGGACGTATCGATCCGACGAACGAAGCGTTCGATCGTTCGCGTAAACCGTTAGCTGCTCAATTCGACTTCCAAGGCGAGAACGTCATCGTGATCGCGAACCATTGGAACTCGAAAGGTGGCGACACTGGTTTCTTCGGTTCACAACAACCGGTCGTACTCGGAAGTGAAGTGCAACGTAAGAAAATCGCACAAGTCGTCCACAACTTCGTGGCGGACGTGAAGACGAAGAATCCAGAAGCGAACGTCGTCGCACTCGGAGACTTCAATGATTTCGAATTCTCGGATGCGCTCCAAATCTTCAAAGGCGACTTGATGACGAACATGGTCGAGAAAGTTCCTGCTGTCGACCGCTACTCGTATGTGTATCAAGGGAACTCACAAGTACTCGATCATATCCTCGTCTCGAACCGCTTGGCCGCTTCTACGAAAATTGACATGATTCACGTCAACTCGGACTTCACTGAGATGTCAGGGCGTGCGAGTGACCATGATCCAGTACTTGCACAAATCGACTTCACACCGGAACCAGAAGTGGAATTGACGCGTTACACTGTAGAAAACCATAAAGCTGCTCGCCTCGTTCTTCAAGAGGATTACATCGGCGTGACAATCGGAAAAGGCACGAACTTCAAAAACGGCATCTTCGTTCGTGGCGTATACACGGAATTGACAGGAGACCCGTTGAAAAATGTCGTCGTTCAAGTGAAACCGAAAGAAGCCGGTGCCATCATCGACTTCAAAGGCGCGACGGTAAAAGAAGTAATCGTTGACGGGAAAAACCTTGCTGAGATTCGCGGGGCAAAAAACGTCCAACGCATCACATATACGAAAGGCGCTTCTCCTTCATCCATCATCATCAAGAAATAACATGTGAACCGCAGACACATCGTCTGCGGTTTTTTGGTTTCACCTCTATTGAAGCGGGGATAAAGAGGAAGATACTGAATATCATGGAGGATGAGACCGATGGAATTGTATAACGGAGATTTATATTGGCCAACGACCGAATCAGAGGACGTCGTGTTAGAAAGACCTGACAAAAAAGAGCATTACGACGTACTCGTCATCGGAGCCGGTATGTCCGGAACATTGACGGCTTATACGTTACAACGAGATGGCGTCGATTTTGCGGTGCTCGATGGGCGAAAAGTCGGTACCGGAAGCACATCAGCAAATACCGGTTTAATTCAATATTCAAATGACATCATGTTACATGAACTTGCAGAAAAAATTGGAGAAGCGGCAGCGGTACGCTTCTATCAATTATGTCTCGACGCGGTCGAATCGCTCGACCAGGTGGCGAAAGATGTCGATGCATCCGATATATATATTCGACGGGACAGCCTTTGTTTTGCGAGTGAAGAGGACGATGTTGCCAAATTGCAACGTGAGTATGAGATGCTAGCCAAACACGGTTTTGATGTGGAGTGGTTGGATCGTGAGGCACTACGTGAACGCTTCCCATTTGAAAAACCGGCGGCCCTCATCACAAAAGGCGATGCCGAGGTCAATCCGCTCACGCTCAGTCGTCAAATCATCCGCCATTTATCGAAACAACACGTCCCGATTTTTGAAGAGACGTCGGTGGATGAGGTCGTGTCTGATGGTGATGGATGGATTGTGTTCACCTCGAACGGGACATTTAAAGCGAATAAAGTCATCTTTGCGACAGGTTATGGGCCAGCTCCCCTACTCGACTCCCATCGGATCGATTTGAATCGGTCATACGCCATCGCAACGAATCCAATCGCCGAATTCAGCGAATGGGAAGGACGCGCGCTCATTTGGGAGACGAAACGACCATATCTCTATTTGCGCACGACTCCGGACGGGCGAATTATCGCGGGTGGGCTTGACGAAGACCAGGCCGAAACGCCGCACGATGAGGCGCTCATGAACGATCGGGCGGAACGAGTGAAAGAAAAAATCGCCGAGCTCTTCCCGATGTATGACCTAGAAGTCGATTATGCTTGGGTCGCCTTGTTTGGAGAGTCGGTGGACCAACTCCCGTTCATCGGGGAGCACCCGAATCGACCGAACTTGTTTTACTTGCTCGGATATGGGGGAAATGGGACCGTGTATAGCATGCTTGGCTCTCGTATTTTGAGTGCTCTCGTTCGTGGTCAGTCGCATCCCGATGCGGACCTCGTTCGTTTAGATCGAACGTAATCCCCGACATTTTGGGGATTGTTACATCATTGAAGGAGTGTTTTTGGATTGAAGAAAAAAAGAAAATCAAACAAGGTGTACCGACTACGTCGTCTTGCCGTATTCCTTGTCCCTCTCGGTTGCGCCTTCTGGTTTTGGCCACAGGAATCCGTCCCCACGACGCAGTTAAAGGCTGAACAAGCATCCATTTCCGAGGAAATATATACGATTGAAGAACGTACACAAACCGAACAAGACGGTGTCATTCGATATGAATACGACATCGTCGTACACGGGAACCCGAGTACGGATGAGCTTCAATCCGTCAGCCATGACGTCATCGATGACGTAAAACAGTCAGATCAGTTCCAGGCCGCCTTGTTACGATTTTATGATGATGCTGCCTATATCGGGACGGAACCGCCACTCGGTGAAGCCGTATTCGCTCCGGAAGGCGATTATGGACTCGCAGACTGGGTGGAACCCGGTCAAACAGACGACATGATGTTCGGTTGGCAACTTCGAGAAAAAGAATGGACGACCAAATTGACCGATACAGAGATTCAAATTTGGAGGTCATGGCAAGATCAATATACGAAACAGAATCCTGACGACCCCGATGCGAAAGCGAAAGTGACGCGCATCATTGCCACTGAATACGAACTCGACCCTAAAGTGGTACAACAAATCGTATTGAAACAGCATGTATGGGCCGCATTATAAATGTTTGTGTGAAATCTCTCTTTTTTGAAAAAGAGGGATTTTTTTATTGGCGTTAGGGAACACCGATACAGTAGGTCAAATGGTGACTTACGACGGTCAGTCATACTTAAGGGAGGCAATCACATGGGGAACAAGAAAGAAGAGCAGTTAAAACAACATACGATTGATAACGAACAACAAGCTGGCTTGACGACAAATCAAGGTCTGAAGATGGCGGAAGACGAATTCTCGCTGAAAGCAGGACGTCGTGGTCCGACATTGATCGAGGATTTCCATTTCCGCGAGAAGATGACCCATTTCGACCATGAGCGGATTCCGGAGCGGATCGTCCATGCGCGCGGCGTAGGAGCACATGGAGAGTTCCAGGTGTATGAACCGCTCGCCGAGTTCACAAAAGCGAACTTTTTGAATGACCCTTCGAAGACGACACCCGTATTCGTCCGTTTCTCGACTGTCCAAGGCTCACGCGGGTCCGCGGATACGGTCCGTGACGTCCGTGGTTTTGCAACGAAGTTCTATACAGACGAAGGGAACTACGATTTAGTCGGAAACAACATCCCAGTCTTCTTTATCCAAGATGCCATCAAGTTCCCGGACCTCGTCCACGCTGTGAAGCCTGAACCACATACGGAAGTGCCGCAAGGGGGAAGCGCGCACGATACTTTTTGGGATTTCGTCGGACAAAACCATGAGACCGCTCATATGGTCATGTGGGCGATGAGTGATCGGGGAATTCCGCGTAGTCTACGCATGATGGAAGGGTTCGGGGTGCATACATTCCGTCTTGTAAATGCGGAAGGAAAAGCGCATTTCGTCAAATTCCATTGGAAACCGAAGCTCGGGGTTCATTCACAAGTATGGGACGAAGCCCAAAAAGCAGTCGGGAAAAATGCTGACTTCCACCGTGTCGACCTTTATGAAGCCATCAATAAAGGCGACTATCCTGAATGGGAGCTCGGCCTGCAGCTGATCCCGGAAGAAGACGAGTTCAACTATGACTTCGACATCTTAGACCCAACCAAACTGTGGCCGGAAGAAGAGATTCCAGTGAAACTCGTCGGAAAGATGACACTTAATCGAAACGTCGACAACTTCTTCGCGGAAACCGAACAAGTCGCCTTCCACCCGGGTCATCTCGTCCCAGGAATCGACTTCTCGAACGATCCGCTCTTGCAAGGTCGTCTGTTCTCGTATACGGACACCCAATTGTCGCGTCTCGGTGGACCAAACTTCCACCAGATCCCAATCAACAAGCCCGTTTGTCCGTTCCACAACAACCAGCGGGACGGGATGCATCAAATGGCCGTTCACAAAGGTCAGACGAGCTACCATAAAAATGCGCTCAACAATAATCAGCCGGAACCTGTACCGGCCGATCAAGGTGGATTTGAGCACTATCAAGAGAAAATCGATGGTCATAAGATTCGGGGACGTAGTGACAGCTTCCTTGATTTCTATTCACAGGCGAAGCTCTTCTACAACAGCATGACCGATGTCGAAAAACAACACATCCAAGATGCCTGCAGTTTTGAGCTCGGAAAATGTGAGTCGGACATGGTGAAAGAGAACGCCGTCGATTTATTGAACCGCATCGATCGTCATCTCGCTGAAGTCGTCGCCGACAACTTAGGAGTACATGTGCCCGAAGAGAATAATGAGGTCCAGTCAGATAAGACGTCCCCTGCTCTCTCGATGGCGAACACAATCAAAAAGCCCGATACGAAGAGCGTCGCCCTTCTCCTTGCCGGTGACGTGGATGCGAATCAGGTGAAACAGTGGGTGCAGACGCTCGCCGATCACAACGTCAACTACAGCCTTGTCGGCAAGAAGGCGTATATGCTTGGTGACCTGAAGGTGAAGGAGACGTACGATACGGTCGACTCGAGCCTTTTCGATGCCGCCTTCTTAGTGAGTGCCGCGATGACTGTCGAGGATGATGTGCTCGAATTTATCGAGAACACGTACAAGCACTATAAGCCGCTCGCCCTACACGTACACCATAAAGAGGCACTCGCCACATGTCGCGTGAAGCAAGACCAGCCTGGTGTCTTCACGTTTGACGAGCATAACCTCGATGGATTCAATGCGTTCATCGATGGGATTGCGACTGCCCGATTCTGGGACCGTGCCTAACGATGTCACTTGACTCGACTCGATTCCCGAGTCGAGTTTTTTCATGTCTGTCATTCACTGCATGCAGTGCATCATCTCGGACAATCCTAATTTGATTTGGTATACTCTTTTAGTTATGTTTATTAACTATTCGAATTTGAAGAAAAGGAGGCGTCACGTATGATGCAACAACCTATTCAAAAACTTTGGACGAGAGACTTTTTAATCATCTCGCTCATCAACTTCTTCCTGACGCTCATCTTTTTCTTATTGATGGTCACCATCGGGGTGCATGCCGTCGAGTCGTACGGGGCGACCACGAGTCAAGCAGGACTCGTCACTGGCATCTTCATCATCGGGACGCTGACCGGGCGCTTGTTCATCGGTCGACTGATTGATTCGATCGGTCGGAAGAAGACGCTTTATATCGGGCTCGTCTTTTTCACCGCCACGATTTTATTGTACTTCGTCCATTGGGGTGTCGGTTTCTTGTTACTGACACGGTTCGTACACGGGCTCGGGATGGGATTATCGAGTACGGCAACTGGAACCATCGTCGCGCAAGTCATTCCCGCGACTCGAAAAGGTGAAGGGATCGGTTACTACAGCATGAGTTCTACTCTGGCGACAGCCATCGGGCCATTCGTCGGATTACTCCTCAGCCAACACACGAGCTTCACCGTCATCTTCGGCCTTTGTTTTGTGATCGGGGTCATCAGTTTGGCGAGTACGTTCTTTGTGAATGTACCGGAAGTCGACGCCCCGGAAGTCGTGCGCGGATTCTCTTTAAAATCGTTCGTCGAACCAAAAGCGCTCCCGATTGCCTTGATTATCGGGATGGCCGCACTAAGCTACTCGAGTGTCTTGTCCTATATCAACTTCTACGCGAGTGAACTCGACTTGATCGAGGCAGCGAGTATCTTCTTCCTCGTCTATTCGGTCGCCGTTCTGTTATCACGACCAATCACAGGAAAATTGATGGACGCGCGCGGAGCGAACGTCGTCATGTATCCGGCAATCGCCATCTTCGCGATCGGTCTACTCGTGCTCAGTCAAGCGAATAGCGGTTGGATGCTTCTACTTGCCGGTGCGTTAATCGGATTAGGCTTCGGGAATATCCAATCCGGCACCCAAGCAATCGCCGTCAAGGCTTCTCCACCTCACCGAATGGGGATGGCGACATCGACCTTCTTCATCGCACTTGATGCCGGTCTAGGGTTCGGCCCCTATTTCATCGGGTTGTTGATTCCGTTGACAGGCTTCTCGACCCTTTATTTGATTCTTTCAGGCGTCGTTCTCTTTACCATTTTCTTGTATTACGTCATGAACGGACGAAACGAACAAAAACAACTGAACGAAGCGGCTTGACGGGATGTACGTACATCCCGTCTTTTTTTGAAAGTTCACACATTTGGTCGAATGATGCGGTAAGATAAAAATGACGTGTAAAAAATAGAATGAACGAAATGAGGGAGACGAGATGAAAGTTGACCAAACACTTCAATCCAACGCATCGATTTTACTACGGACGTTCGATAAAATTTCAGACTATGTGTTCTTTATGGAAGTCGATGGTTCAGCATATCGCTACGTCTTCGTAAATGAGCCTGGGAAACGGGCCATCAATTGGTCAGATGCGGATGTCGGGAAGACCATCGATGAGTTGGTCCCGATCGAGACCGCTACACTTATTACGCAGTATTACGATGAAGCGATTCGTACAAAAAAGAGTGTCGTCTATGAAGACTACCGTCTTGCTGACTCCTTTTATACGGATACGGTCGAGGCGGATGATGTATTGACGCTCCCCCTTCATTATTTCGAGTCAGAAGTGACGCCGATTTTCAATGATGAGGGGAACTGTACCCATATCGTCTCCGTCGTTCGTGAAGTGACGGAACGGAAACGTCGCGAACTCGAATTGTCGATCTTAAAAGATCATCACGAGTCGCTACGACGGTATTCTCCACATGGCATCTTTGTACTCGACCATCATTTGAACATCAAATCCGTCAACCCGGCCGTCACGGTCATCACGGGTCATACGGAACAGGATATGCTTCATCAGCCGTTCCTGCACTGGCTTCCCGAGAGTGAGCGGTCTCGGGTCAGGAAAGGGTTACAATTCACGCTGTCTGGGATTCCACACAAGTATTCCATTTATGCTGAACATCAATCCGGGGAACGACTCGACTTAACCGTCCTCAACATTCCAATCGAGGTCGGCGGTAACATTACCGGCCTGTTTGCGATCATCATCGATTTGACGCCAGAGAAAAATGCCGAGCGTGCCACGGTCGAAAGCGAACGTCGTTACCGTCAATTGATTGAAACCATTCCGGAAGGCATCATTGTGCATCAGGAAGGACAGATTATATATGCGAACGCGATGGCACTCGCCACAATCGGAGAAACCTATCTAGAGAATGAATCGATTTTTTCATTCATCGCAGAAGAGTATCATCAGTCCACCCGTCAACGACTTGCCTCTCTCGAACTCGGAGGCCCCGTCCAAGATACGGAAATGGTCATCATGACACCGAGTGGAGACAAGCTCCAGATGGATATCAGTAGCCTTCTCATCGATTATGAGGGTGAAACGGCCGTCTTAACGATTTTGCGTGATGTCACGGAGAAACGTGAAATGGAACAAGCGTTAAGACAGAGTGAGTTACAATATCGATTGATCACAGAAAACATGAGTGACCTCGTCTGCATACTAGAACGGGATGGTACTGTTCGTTATGCTTCCCCTTCTCACCGTACCGTGCTCGGTTTTGCGGCCGGATATTACGAAGGGAAGAATACGCTCGACTATATCCATCCGGACGACATCCAGATCGTCCGGGAGCAGTTGAAAGAAATGAAGGAAGAAGACATCTCCTTGACCCTTGAGTTCCGTCATTTCCATGCTGACCAGCGCTGGATTTGGCTCGAAACGAAAATTTAGGCCATCTATGATGAATCCGGACTTCTCCTACACTATTTGACGGTTAGCCGAGAAATCATGCAGCGTAAAGCACTAGAGAAGCAACTGAAGCATTTGGCGTATCACGACACGCTGACCGACTTACCGAACCGTCGTTTCTTCCTCGCTTACCTCGAGGAAGCGATCGATCGAACCGAATTCGAGCAAGGTGAATTGGCCGTCCTCGCTCTTGATGTTGACCGATTCAAACAAATCAACGATACGTTCGGTCATGATGTGGGCGATGAACTCTTGCGACAACTCGCTCGTCGATTGACATCCGTGCTCCGCAAACAAGATATGATTGCCAGACTTGGCGGTGATGAGTTTGCCGTTCTCATTCGCTTCAACGATCCCTGTGCCCTACATCGGGTTGCAGAGAAAATCATTCAAGCACTACAGCGCCCATGGGAAATCGACCAACATACGTTCATTACGACTTCAAGTGTCGGGGGTGCTCGATTTGTAAAAGGGTTGTCGACCAAACAGTTACTAAAACGTGCCGACCTCGCTCTCTATGAAGCCAAAGCAGGTGGACGAAATCAATATGCACTCGCAAAGGACCACCGATAAGTGGTCCTTTTTTCACGTGAAACACCGAAAATAAATCCTAAATCCGAACATTAAACATAAATTGATTTAATTTTATTCATTTTTAAGATAAATTAATTGAATTATCCTTTGACTTTAAACTCTATTCACGTTATATTACCGAATGGGCGAAGTTTTTTATTGTTCAATACGTTAATGTTCGTGAATAGGGGTGCGATATATGGATAAAGTATTTGATTACGAAGATATTCAATTAATTCCTGCAAAATGTATTGTCGACAGTCGTTCGGAATGTGATCCGACCGTCGAGCTTGGTGGCTTCACGTTCCGATTACCAGTCGTTCCGGCTAACATGCAGACGATTATCGATGAAAAGGTCGCATTGATGCTGGCTAAGAACGGATATTTTTACATCATGCATCGCTTCAATCCAGAGACGCGCCTGGCGTTTATCCAAGACATGCATGAGCGTGGTTTGTATGCATCCATCAGTGTCGGCGTGAAGGAAGAAGAGTATGGGTTTATCGAAATGCTCAAATCGACCGGTCATACGCCAGAATTTATTACAATCGATATCGCTCACGGTCATTCGAATGCGGTCATCCGAATGATTCAGCATATCAAACACCATCTTCCTGGATCATTCGTCATCGCGGGGAACGTCGGGACACCAGAGGCCGTTCGCGAATTGGAGCATGCCGGAGCGGATGCGACGAAGGTTGGAATCGGTCCTGGTAAAGTGTGTATCACGAAAATCAAAACAGGTTTTGGTACCGGGGGCTGGCAATTGGCTGCACTTCGCTGGTGTGCCAAAGCAGCGACGAAACCGATTATCGCGGATGGGGGCATCCGTACTCACGGTGACATCGCCAAATCGATTCGCTTCGGCGCTTCGATGGTCATGATTGGTTCATTGTTCGCAGGACACGATGAATCACCGGGGGAAACGTTCGAGCAAGACGGGAAACAATTGAAAGAGTATTTCGGTTCTGCTTCTGAGTTCCAAAAGGGTGAGCGAAAGAACGTCGAGGGGAAAAAGATGTTTGTCGAACACAAAGGGGCACTACAAGATACATTGACCGAGATGGAGCAAGACCTCCAATCGGCGATTTCTTACGCGGGTGGTGACAGTCTCGAGGCATTGCGCACCGTAGACTACGTCATGGTGAAAAATTCAATCTTCAATGGGGATAAAGTGTATTAAAAAGGCGACCTCGTGTCGCCTTTTATAATTGCTTCATCATCATATAGTAATCCGATCCCGGCGGATAGTCCGGTAGCACACCTATTACCGTGTAACCGAATCGCTCATAAAACGGTTTCGCTTGAAACGAGAACGTCGTCAATTTCACACGCGTCGCACCGAGCGACTTCGCTAACGCCTCCCCTTCTCCAAGCAATTGGCTACCGATGCCCTGACCATGAAAGTCTGCATCGACCCAAAGGCGATCCAAATCGAACCATCCCCAATACACACTCCCATATAAGCCGGCGATTACCCGTCCTTCTTGCTCCACTTTCAACTGAATGGTCGGCACGTGCGCCTCGCGAATGTCACGATGGTAAATCGAACGAACGTTGTTATACTCACGTAATTGAGTGGTCAAAAACTGTTGGAACGTCTCGTCTTCCTCGTGAATCCGCGTGATAGTGTAAGTCATCTTCCCACCGTCCCGTTCACAAAAAACGTAATCAACTCGTTCTCTTCCTCGGTGATCTCCCGATTGACGAGTGAAGCATATGACTGCGTGATTTCATCAATATTTCCTGGGAAATCATTCGAAATGGTGGCGATTCGTCTTAATGCAAGGCAATCTTCTGCGAAGGATTCACGACTCACCATCTCACCGTGTGACCAGACAATCTGTTTAGCATCAAACGATTCCAATACATTCAACAACCGCAGGGTTTCTTCCGGAGTCATTCGCCATGTGGGAGAATAGATGTCTGCGTATAACGCGTCTCCTAAAAATAATACCCGCTCCTCTGCGACATACAGGACAACCGCATCTTTTGCGTGGTCTCCTCCGACATGTCGTAACACGACGTGAACGCCACCGAGGTCGAGCGTCAGCGACTCTTGAAACGTCAGCGTGGGCAACACGATTTCGATATCGCGCGTATCTCCATACTCTTCTCGGATCGCCTGTGCACAAAACTCGATTTCAATCCCTTGCGCCACCCGCTCATCGAGAGAGACATCATCCCAAGCATATGGGACAAGTTTTTCCATCCCCTGTTTGGTCGCTTCACTCGCAATGGACACCATTCCTTCGAGTGCAGGTAAACCAAAGATATGATCCCAATGCCAATGGGTCAACGCAACCATCGACGGCGTGCGGAGGCCTTGTTTCTCTAGCTGTTCTAAAAATAATGAAGCGTGCGACACGGAATTGCCCGCGTCGATAAGTAGCGTATGCGTATCGCCGACAACGGCACCGAGAATCGGTCGGTCTGTACGGTCGACCGGTGTCATATACCAAAAACGATCCGAATGTTTGATCAAAGTTTGCATGAACGAACAGACTCCTCTTCCAATATATTCGTTAATTCTTCGAATGAACGTCTCTCATCGTTTTGAATCTGAACATGGCGAAGCGGGAGTCGTTCAAGTAGTTCGAGTTCACGACGCTGACGTTCCACTAAAATCTCAATCGTCCCGACTATCCCTTCACGACTATGGTTCACGCCATAGGCACCGCTCGTATAATACTCGATAAAGCCGCCTTGCCATTCCATTGGTCGTTCATCATATACGATTGGAAAAATGCGTGCGACGTCATTCAACGCCAAATAAACGACCATCGGATCAATCGGTTTTAGGATGTCCGCGAGCTCTTGAACGTATGCTTCCATATCCGCTAACGGAACGTCTTGAGAAACCATTCCAATCGTGAAAGGATTTTGGAGCAACGCACATTCAAAGATGACGTCCTGTTCTTCCCGCTCTACCTTTTGAACATACCGCCGCCAGCGTTCGCACATGATTCGTGTGTGAAGAGCGAAAGGCAACTCGTAGACGTCCGTTCCGGCAAGTTCTTCACCATCATCATAACGGACGAGCCATCCCCCCTCGATTTCATCAAGAATACGACCAGTTGATGGTTTCTCCTCGACCCAATAGACATCATGCACATCTACCGGGTGTGACGCATCCACTTCCGAATAGAACTTACCATTTTGTTTATCTTGTAGCCTCTCGGCAAACGTAGATTTCCCGCTTCCCGGTAATCCTTCAATCAACCATAATTTCCCCATCCTCAAATCCCCTTATCCGAATATCCATCATACTGAAACCACTGGTCTCCTCCATTGCTCTTTGCAATATACATCGCTGCATCTGCTTTTTGAAGAACCGAATCGACGGTGTCGGTCGACTGGACCAGGGTGACGCCAACACTTGCTGTAAGATGAATGACTTCACCATTCGACGCGTGTATTCCCTGGGAAATAACTTCATTAATCTGCTCAACCCCACTTAGTGAACCCGTTTGCACCAAAACAAATTCATCGTCTGAGAAACGGTAGACTTGACCCCCAACACGCTGGACGAATTCATTTAATCGTTGTGCGATTTCAATTAACACTTCATCCCCTATCATGTGCCCATACTGATCGTTGATTCTTGTAAAATCGTCTAAATTGACGAGTATCAATGTAATCGATGGCGTCCGGTGCATATTTTTGTATAAATCGGTCGTGAGCGTATGATGATTATACAGTTTGGTCAGCTGATCTTGTTTTGCGATTCGAATCATCTCGCGTTGTTTCCGTTCCTTTCGAATCCCGTTCTCCATCCATCGTGCAAGCAATCGTACCGTCCCTGTCAACTCTTGCAACGTTTCCTCGTCGAGATGATCATTCAAGTTGCCTTGCTCCGAGAGAAGAACGACCCAGCCAAACACTTGATGCGCATGCGTCAAAGGAAAACTGACTAGCCTCGTGAATTCGATACCGTCTACAATCAGATCACCTTCCTGAAGCGTTTGCGCGCCGACCGTTGTCAATTGATGCAGGGAATGCAGTTCTTCTTCCCCCCAAGTCAAACGAGAGACCCCATGCTCTACTAGAAGACGATGCGAAGGCTCAATCGAGAAGATGACCCCGTGGGAGTAACCGACCCATTCCAATAAAATTTCTTGAACCCGGGCCAATTGATCTTGGAACGGTACACGCAATGCCGTCGCTTCATACAATGCTTCGATTGATTGTTGTCGCGTGATTTGTCTTCTCGAGACTTCCGTGTGCTCGATCTCTGTCATGACCCAATGCGTAAACGATTCGAGCGCCTTCAAGTTTTCTTCTGAGAACGTTCTCGCCTGCCCATCCACTACGCAAAGTGTGCCGATGACGTGACCTTGCTTCGTCCGCAACGGTACACCTGCATAAAATCCGATTCGGTCAATCCAAGGACTGTCACTTTCAATCGCTGCTGCCGCAACATCTTCAATCACCAGCGGAGACTCTGATGTGACAACCCGATTACATAACGTCCATTCCCGTTTGAGGTGAGCGGATTCGAGCTCGATACCGACACACGATTTGAACCACTGTTGGTCTGTCGTCATGATCGAAATGAATGCGATTGGCATCTGGAAGGTTTGTGCGACCAATCGGGAGATCCGGTCAAATCGTTCCTCTTGTGGCGTATTTAAAATTTCCAATCGTAATATCGCTTTGAGTCGTTGCAATTCACGCTCATCTAAAGAAGGATGCAACAACTGCACAGGCTGCTCGATCTTCGATAACATCATCTGATGGGAATACAAGATTCCGAGCGCCTCTTCTAACTCCGCGAGCGGCATCGGACGACTGAAGAAATACCCTTGAATCTCATCGCAGCCGAGCTGACGTAAGATCCGATATTGTTCTTCAGTCTCCACACCTTCAGCCGTCACCTCTAACTCTAGCTTTTTAGCCAACGAGACAATCAGTTTGACGATTTCATACTCTTTCATGCCGCTCTCCTGATCGAGTTGCGCGACGAACGACCGGTCGATCTTGATTCCATCAATCTCGAACAACTTCAAATAATTCAACGAGGAATAACTGACCCCAAAGTCATCAATCAACAGTCGAAATCCTTGTTGTTTGAGCGATTCGACCGTTTTGATCGCCGCTACCGGTTCATGCATCAACGTGTGCTCGGTCACCTCAAACTCAAATTGTTCTGGCACAAGACCGTACGATGCAATGATCGCAACCAGTTCATTCATATGGTGTTCATGAAATAAATTCGGTGAGACATTCACAGCCACGCGGCGCCCTTCAAACTGCTCAGGTTGTGACGACACATCCTGACATACCCGATTCATGACGAATCGTGTCACGTCTTCGATCAAGAGTGACTGTTCAGCCACACGAATGAACGTTTCAGGTGAAATGAATCCGAGAACAGGACTCTCCCAGCGAATGAGTGCCTCAAAATGAATCGCACCGTCCATCGACACTTTCGGTTGATACACCATGTATAACTCATCTAGCTTCAACGCTTTGACCAGTTCCGTTTCGATCATCATCTCATCGATGTAACGCTGCACGTACTCATCGTGTTCATATAAACGAATCGTTTGATTTCCCGTCTGACGCGCTTCCAACAGAGCCGTGGAGGCGTTCATGATGACACGGTCGGCATCCGCTGTACCGGCACCAATCCCGATACAACTCGATAACGGGAATTCGGCCTCCGCCACTTGATACGAATGATCTGCAATCACGTCAAGCAAATGCTCGGCGTACATGTATGCCAACCGGATTGGAGTATGAGGTAACACCGCGATAAAGTCTTCACCGTCTACTCGACCGATAATTGAACCTTTCGGAAGCGTATTCGCCAATTGACGTGTGATGTCTTTAATCAACTGATTCGAGCGCTCCACACCTTGAAGCGACATCATCATCTTGAAACGGTTGATGTGAAGGCGCATGACGCTCGTCTCTTCGGTGTCATGTTGCTCGAACAACTGGTCGAGCTCCAATTTGACTTTCATCAGATTTGGCATACCGGTCAAATAGTCCATATGCTCGATACTCTTTAACAACTTGATCTCCGCCTCCTCGGATAAATCAGTTGTCAAACCGAGTACATAACGAACAAGACCAGCCTCATCTTCAATCGGTACAAGCATAGAAGAAGCGAATCGGGCCGTATTGGAGTCGATGTTCATTTGCGACATGAAGTAGACCGGCTCCCCTGTCTCAACGACCGCATCATAATGTTCAATCAATTCTTCGACCACTTCCGAGCGATACATCTCATGTAAATACCGCCCTTCTACATCACTTGGAAGCGAAGAGGCCACCTTCCCCTGTTCGCTCACATTTACGTAACGATAGCCTGCCTCTGTCACTTCCATTAGAAATACCATTCGATACAAGCGTGTGAACAGCTCGAATAGATAATATGGGTCGCCTTTCATCCGTTGCATCGTATCCCTCCACCCGTTCCTTTTTCTTATAGTGTAGTTGGTTTCGCTCAAACTATGGAGAAAACCTTTGAAAAAATGGGGAAACGTTTTTCTCTTATAAAAAAACACCCTCTCGTACTTGAGAAGGTGCTCTCCGGATTAAAGCAATTCATTCGCCAAGAGACGATAGACGTTCAGGCGATCTTCCTGCTTATGCTGGATGCTACAAATCATCGCCTCATCGAAACCATAGCGTTCCGATTCATCCCGTAACTGTTCCGCGATTTGTTTCGGCGTTCCTACGAGGTGGATGGCTCGGTTGTTGGCGATATGGATTTTATCGACCTCCGTGAGCGGATAGTCGTGGGCCGCTTCCGGACTCAACAGCTGTCTCAATTGACCACGCATCAAGAAGAGACGCGACAGATCAGAAGGTCGGGCCAAATATTCCGCCTCTTCTTCCGTCTCTGCTGTCGTCACCAAATACGTGACGCTGATGTCCGGTTTCTCCATAAAATCAGACGGCGTGAAATGGTGACGGTATGTGTCGAGCGTATCGGCACTCAATTGTCCGTTAAAGAACTGGGCAAACGAATAGCCGAGCCCCATCCGTCCGGCCTGCACGGCGCTGTTCCCACTCGAACCGAGTAACCACGCTTCTGGAAGCGTAACGCCTGTAGGTGCTGCTGGCGTGTTCTTATACCATCTCTCTTCAGGTGCCTCATCTTTAATCAATTGAAGCGTCGTATCGAGTTTCTCGTAAAGTCCATCCATCATCGGCTTCTGCCCTTGTGACATCGCATAGATCGCGTTCGCATCACCGCCTGGCGCACGTCCGACACCAAAGTCGATCCGTCCCGGGGCGAGCGCGCTGAGCGTCTTGAATACCTCTGCCATCTTGAGTGGCGAGTAGTGCATCATCATGATGCCTCCGGACCCGAGACGAATCTTGTTCGTCTTCGCTGCCAGATAAGCCGTGATGACCTCTGGAGCCGAGCTGGCGAACGACATGCCACCATGATGCTCCGCCATCCACATACGGTAATATCCTAACTCTTCTGCGACTTGTGCGAGCTCGACCGCGCTGTTCAGCGCATGTTCTCCTGTATGACCCGACGTGACCGGCGCCTGGTCTAACACACTCAATCTCATCATGCATTCTCCTATCTCTATAATGAAGTTTCTAAATATCTTAAATTTGTTGGACTCGCAGTCATCATACTAAATGGTTTGATGGAATACGAATGTTTTGCCTAGTGTTTAACCTTGTATTTTTCAGAAATTTCCGCATGTTGTTGATAGCACCTGGTCATATTTTTTATACTAAGAAAGAAATACGTTTCAATAGCGGCTAGATGTGTAATGGGGATACATAGACAGCACAATCACTTCGGGGAAATGGGGAATGCATCATGAATGGTTCATCAACACCAGACGGAAAGAAACCTTCTTTTTCGAGTCGAGACTTCTTTAAGTTCTTGATTCCATCACTCATCGGGATCATGTTTTTCATCGTACCAATCTCATCAGAGGAAGGCTTCACGATTCCAGTCGCCTTCTTATCTAATCTATTGATTGACTGGATTGGGGATTTCGTCCCGACACTCGCCGTCATCATGATGGGGATTTCGATTGTCGGCTCATTATTACTCTTTACGGCACGTCCTGCTTTTATGATGGAGCGACCATCCATCAACGCACTGTTTAGCGTGACACCGTTTTGGTTCGTCATGCGCGTGATCGGTTTCATCGCCGGGGTCATGACGCTACTCACACTCGGACCAGAGATGATCACGTCAGAATTTACAGGGGGCTTATTGCTCTTTGATTTGATTCCAATCTTATTTGCGACATTCTTCTTTGCCGGTATGTTGTTACCGCTCTTATTAAACTTCGGACTTCTCGAGTTCGTCGGGACGTTCTTGATGAAGATCATGCGTCCGCTCTTCCGCTTGCCAGGGCGCGCCTCACTTGACTCGCTCGCCTCATGGGTCGGGGATGCGACGATCGGAATTCTACTGACGACCAAACAGTATGAGGAAGGTTATTACACGAAACGGGAAGCGTCGATCATTGCGACGACATTCTCCGTCGTCTCCATCACCTTCACCATCGTCGTCTTACAGTATGTCGAACTCGACCAATACTTCTTGCCTTACTACGGGGCCATCGTCTTATCCGGACTAGTCGCCGCTCTCATCATGCCACGGATTTATCCATTATCTAAAAAGGCAGACACGGCTTATGAGAAGACGGAGCTCAAACCGGAAGAAGAAGTACCCGCGAACGTGTCACTCGGTAAGTGGGCGTTAATTCAGGCGTTACAAAAGTCACGTTCAAGTAAAAGTTTCCTAGAGACGCTCAAAGACGGCTTCAAAAACGTTCTCGATATGTGGATCGGCGTCCTCCCTGTCGTCATGGCAGTCGGGACGATTGCGGTCGTCATCGCAGAATATACGCCGTTCTTCACTATCCTCGGAAAGCCGTTCGAACCGATTTTGATGCTCCTTCAAGTGCCCGAGGCATCGGAAGCCGCTCAAACGATGGTCGTCGGTTTCGCCGACATGTTCTTGCCGGCCGTTCTCGGAAGCGGCATCGAGAGTGAGTTGACACGGTTTGTCATCGCTACGTTGTCGGTTACCCAGCTCATCTATATGTCAGAAGTCGGGGGCTTGTTGCTCGGTTCAAAACTACCGATCTCATTCCTCGACCTCGTCTTGATTTTCTTGTTACGTACCTTCATCACCCTTCCGATCATCGTCGGCATCGCACATCTTGTGTTTTAACGAAAATGACGCCCTTTCTCTTTTATGAGATGGGGCGTCCTTTGTATACTAAAAGAAAAGGAGGGAGACCGAGATGGAGCACCCATTTGCAGGACAACTCGAGGTTGCGAACAACGGCTATGCCGGGATTATCGACCCGGAAGCTTATGTGAACGATCGTTATAACGGACGCTGGACATTAAAGCGTTCTGTACAGATTGAAGGCGTGCCCGTCTTGCTCCAACGTCAGTTCGAGAACGGGAAGAACAACTGTACGTTGACATCCATCACCGCCATCTTCCGTTTCTATCGAGATCATGGGTATACGAATATCCCAGATGATGTGACACAAATCCAAGAAGATGTGCGAGAGATTGCCTTCAAGCATCATTTCAAAGACGAGAAAGGAACACCGCCGACACAAATCGCCACCATCATCACGAAACTTTGGAAACGATACGGGTATGACGGTCGAGGCAGTTCCCGCTATCTTTGGAAATGGTCAACGTTCGAGCGTGAATTGAAAGCAGGACGCCCGTTTGTGTTGAACATGGCGAACGGCTTTTATAAAAATCATTCCGTCACGGGAATCGGCTACTTGCAGTTTGAAAAACGGGGGTTCCCAGACGTCATCTTGTTAGCCGTGCTCGATAATCGTTCGAAGGACGTGCGCTACATCGACTTCAACGAATTCAACTTCTGGGGAAGCATCACGCGTGTCCATCCGCCAGCCACTCGTCCATAATCGTTTCAATCGCTTGCCCTATTTTTAACAGGTGCTCGCGCTTCGCGTATGACCCATAATGTAGCCCGTTTGAATCACGACCATTCCCGAGCCCGACGAACACTTCTGACGGCTTCATATGAAGTCCGATCATCGGGATACCCGAATCGTGGCGTCCGATTTCATAGGTGACGGCGGGATATGCAGACAGTCTTCCGATTGTTGAAAAACCGCTAATGGCACGACAGTTATCCCGTCCGAGCACGATGATACGGATCGGTTTGATGTGCGCAATCGTCCGCTCCAACAGTTCGATGGAGGTCGGGTGTTCCATCCAGTCGCGTCCCGTCCTCATCTTCCCCATCTGTTCATACGTCGCAAATTTAAAAAAATCGACGTGGATGACAGCAGCTGGGTAATCATAAAACGAATGCCCCATCCCGTTAAGGAGTGCCTCGAGTTTGGCGCCACCCGGTTTCCCGAACCAGCTCGTCGTCGCGCGACCCGACTCGAAATAGACCGATGCCCGTTCGAGCGTTTGTTGCAGCGCCTCTTCATTTCCGAGGTAATCGTCAAACGAGAGCGTCTCCCGCCAATAGAACTTTTGGGTTTGCCCCGTTCTCGGTGTCCCGTCACGACGTAAAAACTCGCCGCGAGATGGATTCGTCCCGATGGTCAGCCATTGACTCGAACCAGGTCGACCGTACCAAAGGACTGGTGATGCCTCTTGAATCAATTCTTTCCCGAACGTTGTATCGCACAATGCCTGCTGAAATCGGATTGCGTCTTGTAACAGTCGTACTCCCTCCATGTCATCCCTCCTCTCCCGTTCGTTTCCCGCTTTCGAGAGTTTATAAAATGCGTTATAGTGAGAGGACGAAGCCAAACAAAGGACGTGTATACATGCGCATCAATAAATTCATCAGTGAATCAGGCAAGGCGTCCCGTCGCCAAGCCGACCGTCTCGTCGAAGAGGGACGCGTCACCATCAACGGGAAGAAAGCAAAAATCGGCGACCAAGTCAAACCGGGGGATGAAGTCCTCGTCAACGGTTCGGTCGCTCGGGTCGCACGAAACAACGTCTACATCGCCGTCCATAAGCCGGTCGGGATTACGAGTACGACAGAGAAGAAAGTAAAAGGTAACTTGGTCGACATGGTCAACCATCCGCTCCGCATCTTCAACATCGGTCGTCTCGATAAAGACTCGGAAGGTCTCATCTTGATGACGAATGACGGTGATATCGTCAACGAGATCCTTCGCGCAGAAGGCGAGCACGAGAAAGAATACATCGTCTCGGTCGATAAGCCGATCACACCGGAGTTCGTCGAACAGATGGAAGCCGGCGTCAAAATCCTCGGACAGAAGACACTACCGTGTAAAGTCCGTCCGCTTTCAAAGTTCGACTTCAACATTACCCTCACGCAAGGACTCAACCGTCAAATCCGTCGGATGTGTGAGGCGCTCGGCTACGAAGTATTCCGCCTCCAACGCGTTCGTGTCATGAACATCACGCTCGGAAAACTCCCGCCTGGACAATGGCGCGACCTTTCGAAAAAAGAGCGAGAGCAGCTATTCCGCGAATTGAATTACGAACCGAAAGAATGGTACTAAAAAGCAGCCTGAGTCGTCTCAGGCTGCTTTATTCTGGTCGAAGTGATGCATTATAAAATTTTTATCAATCACTTAGACATAGATACAATATGCCAAAGTTATAAACCTTAAAAATGCTATCAATCGATTTAGAAATTAATTTCCTTGTGCTAAATAGAGAAATTTAAGATATTACCACAACTAAAGATGTTCATCGAATAATAAGTTGTTCTAACGTTCTCACAAAGTAACTTACAGGAAAATCAAACACTGAAATCTAAATAGTACGTTTCATCATCGATTCTATAGATACGTACACTATCACGCCCGTAACGACGTAAGTCTGCTACTTTAATAAAAGCTCCGTTTTCTAAACCTAGTCTTCTACGGAAATATGCACCCAGAATGCTATTATTCTCATGTGTTTCTATTGCTTTTCGCTTCTGTTGCGCCATTACACACACGAGATGTTCACCATCATCTGTAAGAATTAAAAACGGCATCGCTGAATGTGGAAAGAAAGTGGAATCAGCTTTATGAACCGACTGCGGTACGGGTATATATGCTTGATTACGATTTCTCTTGTCTCTTTGTCCCCAATTTAATCCTGAACGTTTGGGAACTTCACCAGTTCTATCTATCAAAGAAAGATCCACATACTCACCATATAAATTTGCAATCGTATTTATCGCCTCACTGACAAGAGATGAATCTTCTATTTCGTGACCATAATCTTCATTTGTCATATTTGTTGTTGGAACTTCTATACGACGTGGCGAAACACTATAAAAACTTACATGGTCTTCTACGTCGGGATTATCACAACTAATAAGGCTTAAGCCACCAAAGGCCTCTTCGATATTAGCAAATGTAGATTCAACTAAGATTTCTTGTTGCCCACCAAATCCATTTAATGTGAAGTTGGCAGAACCTACAAATACTATTTCTTTATAAGAACTTTCATTCCAATAATATACTTTTCTATGATTACCGGGACGTTTGATATGATAATTGATTTCTAAGCGATCATGAAATCTGTTTACTAAATTCAAAAAATAATGATGATGCCAAATACTTAGACCATCTACTGATATCATCCCTACAGTAATTTCTAGATGAAGTTCTTTGTATGTATTTAATATACGTTCAACATAAAAAGGACTTACGTATCCTGATAAAACTCTTAAATGACGGTAACCTTGAGAATACGGAATTGCTATGACCTGTTTTTCCAAATCGCTAATTAAATACATAAAAAACCACCTCTTTCAATATTTAACTTATCACAATTTTATACGAATTTAAATTAGCTTACTGTCATAAGATCCAGTAAGCACAAAGCTAAAGTAAAAATTATCTATAACTTTACTAAATATAAATTACATAGTTATTCTTTTTTAGCTTTAGAGCTGCAATTTGTAGAAAAGAGATGTAGAATAGGCTTATGAGTAAGCAAGAACATACTTTCGTTTTTAAGCGTTCAAAGTGAGGAGTTTTATTATGATATTTAAAAAAGGTGAACTATTTAATGGTCCAGGTGGCCTTTCTCTTGGTGCGAAAAATGCACACGTGATTCATCCAGAGACAAACGAGGAGTATCGGATCCTACATGAGTGGTCGAACGACTACGATGAGCAAGCTTGTAAAACATTCCGTTTCAACATTTGTGATGACATTGAGGATAATTCCGTACATCACGGGCCCGTCGAGCAACTTCCAATCGGAGACAAGTCGGTCCTGGGTGACATCGATTGCTTTGCTTTCGGGTTCCCCTGCAACGATTATAGCCAGGTTGGCGAGAAACAAGGCTTGAACGGAACATTCGGCCCTCTCTACTCTTATGGGGTCAAAGTACTGAATGAGTATCAACCGAAGTTTTTCGTCGCTGAGAACGTAGGTGGTCTTCAAAGTGCCAACGAAGGTAAAGCGTTCATTCAAATATTGACTGAACTTGAAGAGTGTGGCTATGTATTGACCCCTCACCTCTATAAATTTGAACTTTATGGCGTCCCTCAGGCTCGTCATCGCATCATCATTGTTGGGATTCGTCAGGATTTAGCAGACCAAGGAATCGAATTTAAAGTTCCGGCGCCACTTAACACACTCGACAATGTCAAAACAGCAAGTGAGGCGATCTTGAATCCTCCGATTCCAGAAGATGCAATGAATAATGAATTGACTCGGCACAACGCTAAAGTGGTAGAAATGCTTGGGCATATTCCACCTGGAGAAAATGCTTGGTACCTAGGTATCCCAGAACATTTGCGGCTAAACGTTAAAGGTGCACGACTGAGTTCGATTTATAAACGACTAGATCCGAACCGTCCAGCATATACTGTGACAGGTAGCGGTGGTGGCGGTACGCATATGTATCATTGGGAAGAAGAACGTGCTTTGACAAACCGTGAGCGGGCTCGCCTCCAAACCTTCCCGGATGATTTCGTGTTCATTGGTAGCAAGGAGCAGGTACGTAAGCAAATCGGCATGGCTGTCCCACCGGCAGGAGCTCAAATTGTTTTTGAAGCGATTTTAAAGACTTTTGCAGGCATTGAGTACGATTTTGTTGAAGCCACTCCAAAACTTCAGTTGCATAATCTAAAAGGCAAAAAGCAGTCTCCAGTTGAAATTAAAGAATTAGCGTCCGGTGTTTAATAAAACAACAAATTCGAGGTGACTCATGCTGACCAATCGAAAACTTCAAATTTTCATTTCCTCCACATATGAAGATTTAAGGCTAGAAAGAGATAGAGCTACTAAAGTTATTCTAAAGACAAATCACATTCCTGCAGGAATGGAGCTATTCCGTCCCGGAACTGAAGACTCTAAAAAAGTGATTAGAAGATGGATTGATGAATCTGATGCATATATCCTAATTTTAGGTTATCGATATGGAAGCATCGACAGCGATAGCGGCTTAAGTTTTACACATTGGGAATATGAATATGCTCGAGAATCTGGAAAAGAACTTTTTTGCGTTCTATTAGATACAAATAAACAAACTAGAGACAAAAGAATATTAGATTACGGACCCGATATATTTGAACAAATAAATCCAGACAAATTTAATGATTTTCGAGAACTGGTTCGAAAAAATCATCAATCTTCTTTTTTTAAGGATCTTAATACATTAGAGAATGTTTTACGAGATGGTATTTCAGATTTTGAGAACAAGATTATTGATGGTGGATGGGTAAGAGCAAGTTCAATTCAAAATCGGGATGAAATAAAACTCGTCTCTAAAAATCAGACTATTAATCTTGTTCAAATTGATGACATGATTAGAAATCAAAAGTTAACTCCAAATGAATTGTTGTTGCTTTCGTATGCACAAGACAAACAAATTTATGAATTAGATTATGGACAAGGTTACAATCAACGCATAAAATCTATCCGGAAATGGGAAAAAGACAATTATTTTTATGACTATACATTATCTGATGCATATTCAAGTACGCTAAAGCTATTGAAAGAAAGGAGAATTGTTCGCGAAAGTTCTGAGACAGATAATGACTTGCCTGTTGCTTATTATTTGGACATTGATTTTTATACTGAATTAGTAGCTTCAAATAAGTATAAAGACCTTTTTGATACTATTAAGCAACCCTATCAATTGAAGCCAGAACTAAGATTTGATGACGATTTACCTTTCTAAAATTGTTCACCAACATATTTCTGGATTTACTTTAGTTAAATAAGACCTGTTAATTTAAAATATGCTTTATAATGGATTAAATAGGTTATATTTTACTTCGATTCAAGGGAGAGATTTCGATGAATACTCGTATTTTACCTGTTCGAAATATGTACACCGGTCCTGGTGGGGGCGCTTATACTGGTCCTGGTGGAGGCTTGTATACTGGCCCTGAAGGTGGAATGTACACAGGTCCTGGCGGAGGAGCTTACACCGGCCCTGGTGGAGGTTTATACACGGGTCCTGGTGGAGGAATGTATACTGGTCCTGGTGGGGGAGCCTACACTGGACCAGGTGGAGGTTTATCTACGGGGCCTGGCGGAGGGCTGTACACTGGACCAGGTGGAGGTTTATCTACGGGGCCTGGTGGAGGAATGTATACTGGTCCTGACTCTAATCCTTATCGAGCAATTCATCCACCTTGGCCGCTTTTTGCAAGAGCGTTGAGAGAGTCCGGAAGAAATTCTGAGGCTCTCGCCATTGAAAACGCATTAAAACAGATCAGATTTTATTAATGTCTTTTTAACGAACGTTAAAAAGACTTGTTTACTTATCGATTCACATTAAAATGAAGAGGGCTATTTAAAGCCCTTTTCATTTTTTCTCCATTGTCTCTTAACCCATCTTTACATCAATGTTCGTTTTCAATCATGGTTGTTGTGTTAACAAATTAAGATGCTACTTGATGAGAATTTAATATTCAGGAGTGTCAAGGTTCAATCAGAACTTTGACGTACACACCAATCAACTCCAAAATCTGAGTGTGTAAAAGAAAGGATCTAAATGATGCAAGACACGCGTATCTTTTAAATACTAATTCATTCACTCGCTCCTTGATGGCAAAATTATATTCCATCTAGTATAGGTATTTTCAACTCGAGTAATAAAAAAAGGATTTAGTTCACAAAAAACTAAATCCTTATCTCTTTATTTTGCCGTCACGCCACCATCTACCGGAAGTTCGATTCCGCTAATATGATTCGCCTCGTCTGACGCGAGGAAGAGAACGGCTGCCGCCACCTCATCCGCTTGTCCGAGATTCGGTAAAGCGATTTGATTCAAGAAATGTTGTTTATAGTCTGGATGCTCCATATGTGGCGCACTCATCGGCGTCACGATATATCCTGGATGCACCGAGTTGACGCGAATGTTTTGCTTCCCGTAATCGACGGCCGCTGCTTTCGTGAGAGAACGGACTGCTCCTTTCGAGGCCGTGTATGCCCCGGCACCCGCCATACCGGTCAATGCAGAGATGGAGGAGATGTTGACGATTGATCCTCCCCCATTCTCCATCATGAGCGGAATCGCGTACTGTGTCCCTAACATGACTCCATCGATGTTGATGCGATACGTGCGTGCCCAGTCCTCTTCCGTCTGTTCCAAGAACGGTTTCGCAAGTGCGATTCCAGCGTTATTGACGAGAATATCTAATTTGCCACACGTCGCTTCCACTTCTGCGAATACGTCCTCCCAGCTCGAACGTGAGGTCACGTCATGCTTCACCGCGATAGCTTCCCCACCTTGCGCCCGAATCGACTCGACTACGCTTTGTACCCCTTGTTCATTGATATCTGTTGCGACGACCGTCGCCCCTTCTTTGGCGAATAGGCGTGCCGTTGACTCTCCCATACCGCTTCCTGCCCCTGTGATGACCGCTACTTTCCCCTGTAAACGCATTGTCCCAGCTCCATTCATTAAATTATGATAGTCTAACTATCATAATTATAATTGGATGTGACATTAATCTCAACGAAACTGCTCGAAGACGATATACTAAGGGCAGACAATGAGGTGATTGAATTGAGTAAACGACAACAAAACAAAGAGGAACGAGTTCAACTGATTATCCAAGAGGCAGAACGCTTATTTATAGAGAATGGCTTTGAGAAGGTTCAGATGCAGGACATCGCGGACGCGGCAGGGATTGGGGTGGCGACACTGTTTCGCTACTTCCCGAAGAAAGATCAATTGATCGTCGCGGCAGCCGTCAAGAATCTACAGCCCACACTCGCGAGATTTGAACAGTTCATGCATGGGGAAGGCAGCGCATATGAGCGGCTCGAGGCCATCTTGAATCACTTTTTCGAGATGCAGTTGGAGCGGACGAACCATGCCCGTTTCCGAGAGGCGTTCGAGAGCTATGCATCGCTCGTCGCCTCACCTCTTCCTGGAATCGAGACATACATCGACGTTCAACGACAGATCATGCAGACACTCGAACCCTTGATCGAAGATGGGAAACGAGACGGTTCATTCCGCTCGGATATCGATGTGAAGGTGACCGTCGTCACAATCATCAATACGTTCGGGACGTTCGGCAACAACATCATGTTGAAGTCGCACATCAGTTATTTAGAGGACGATATCGAACCGGCCGTACAATTGCGTGCTTTAAAAGAGATGTTCCTCGCATCCATTCGAGCATAAGAAAAGCCTCCCTTCGTTTGAAGGGAGGCTAGTTGTATACATAAAAAATGAGCACCTCTCACTAGAGGTGCTCTCGAAAGTCTACCGCGACGGACCACGCTCCACAACGTGCTCCTCAAGGGAATGTCCGCCGTCTTACATAGACCAGCTCATCGCATGTACTCAACTATATGCGAAACCTACGTCCTCGTCAATCTTTTCTTCAATCTCGGTTGACATCTTCCTAAAAATTAGGATAATCAATAGTGTTAGCACTCCTATATACAGAGTGCCAAAATTTAGACATCAAAAGGAGAACGATCATGACAAAGAAACAGTTTCAAACGGAATCGAAACGAATTTTAGAGTTGATGGTCCACTCAATTTATACACATAAGGACATCTTCCTGCGTGAGCTCATCTCGAACGCGAGTGATGCCATCGACAAGATGTATTATCGTGCCCTCTCAGATGAAAGCATCGAGTTCAACAAAGACGATTACTTCATCAAAATTGAACTCGACAAAGAAGCACGGACGATCACGATTCGCGATACAGGGATTGGGATGACAGAAGAAGAACTCGAAACAAACCTCGGAATCATCGCTAAGAGCGGTTCACTCGCCATGAAACAGGCAACGAAGATGGAAGAAGACCATAGCCTCATTGGTCAATTCGGAGTAGGGTTCTATTCCGCGTTCATGGTCGCTGACCGCGTGACTGTACGTACTCGCTCGATTGACAGTGAACAAGGATACGTATGGGAGTCAGAAGGCACAGACGGCTATTCGATCGAGCCGACAGACAAAGCGGACATCGGTACAGAAATCACGCTCCACTTGAAGGCAGACACAGAAGATGATACGTACTCGTCATTCCTCGAAGAATATGAGATCCGTTCGCTCATCAAGAAACATTCGGATTTCATCCGTTACCCGATCAAACTCGATGTGACGAAGCATCGTCAAAAAGAGGACTCGGAAGAATACGAGGATTATCAAGAAGAAGAGACCGTCAACAGCATGGTGCCGATTTGGCGGAAGCGGAAGAGCGAACTCAAAGACGAGGATTATAAGGCGTTCTATCACGAGAAGCGCTATGGCTTTGATGAGCCACTCAAGCACCTTCATTTGAACGTCGACGGGACAATTCGTTACCAATCGATTCTCTATATCCCATCAACGGTTCCGTTCGACTATTACACGAAAGAATTCGAGAAAGGGCTCGAACTCTACTCGAATGGCGTGTTGATCATGGAGAAGTCACCTGACCTCTTGCCAGACTACTTCGGCTTCGTCAAAGGGATGGTCGACTCAGAAGACCTCTCCCTTAACATTTCCCGTGAAATGTTGCAACAGGACCGTCAGCTTCGTGTGATTGCGAAGAACGTGAAGTCCAAAATCAAAGGGATGCTCGAGAAGATGCTCCAAAACGAGCGAGAGAACTATGAGAAGTTCTACGAGTCGTTCGGTCGCCAATTGAAGTTCGGCGTGTACGACCAGTTCGGTGCAGCCAAAGACGAATTGAAAGACTTGATTCTGTTCCATTCTTCTCATGAGAAGAAACTTGTATCGCTCAAAGAGTACGTCGAGCGGATGAAAGAAGATCAGAAGTATATCTACTATGCGACAGGCGAATCGATTCATCGCATCGACCTCTTGCCACAAGCAGAGCGCTTGAAAGAGGAAGGATATGAAATCCTCTACTTCACAGAAGAGATTGACGAGTTCGCCATCAAGATGCTTCAGTCGTATGATGACAAAGAGTTCAAATCGATTGCGAGCGGTGACCTCGGTCTCGATGACGCGGAAGCGAAATCACTAAACGAAGACAACCAAGACTTGTTCGCCTTCATGAAAGAAGAGCTCGGAGACCGCGTCAAAGAAGTGCGTGCCTCGACACGACTAAAATCACATCCGGTTTGCTTGACGGTCGCGGGTGACGTCTCAATCGAGATGGAGAAGATTTTGAACGCGATGCCAAACGGCGGTGGTATGAAAGCGGAGAAAGTGCTCGAAGTGAACGCCGACCACGCCATCTTCCAGACACTCCAACGTGTGTATAAAGAAGATGAAGCGAAAGCGAAACAGTATACAGACCTCTTGTATCAACAAGCCCTCCTCATTGAAGGGTTACCGATTGAAGATCCGGTAGCGTATTCGAATGCGGTGTGTGCGTTGATGGCGGAGTGACGGTGAAGGCAGAGGGAGTCCTCTGTCTTTTTCGTTTTTAATAAAAAAGCATGCTACACTCTATTTAAAAGAAAAACCTGGAAATGAGGTGCTTTATGCTGTTCGAAAAAAACAAAGTGTATAGACGTTCCTTCATCCATGATCAATATGGCGGAAGCCGTCAACGAGGAATCAGTACACCTAACAAACATAAACTTATTTTTATTTTTGATAGTGGAATGGATCAAGAGTTTGGCTATAAGAATGGCTGGAGCGAAGAAGATGGTTTGTTCTACTATAGTGGCGAAGGACAAGAAGGAAATCAAACCTTCTCCTTCGGTAACAAGGCGCTTCTCCATCACATCGAAAATGGTGAGGATGTTTATCTATTTGAATCTCTCGGAAAAGGAAATTATCGTTTCGTAGACCAACTTGTTTTGATTGGCTATGATATTCAATTTGGAATCGACAAACATCAAAATCAGCGAGAAGTCATCGTTTTTGCTTTCGAACCTCTCCACGTCGTACAGGAAGAATCTCACGAATATGCAACAACTATGAGGTACAAATCAATTGAGGAACTCGAACGAATTGCCAATCGTGACCCTAAGCGTGCGACTGGATTAAGCATGTCGATTCGAAAGCGCCAAGTGAGGGAGCAGACAGCGGCTTTATATTATTATGTGCTTGCGAGAGCAAATAATCACTGCGAAGCATGCGGTCAAGCCGCACCATTTGATACTGAACAAGGGCCTTATTTAGAACTTTACTCATTATATAAAGAATCCGATGAGGGATTGGCTCTCCCTGAACAAGTAATAGCTACTTGCCCTAACTGTCATGCTCGACTTCGGAAAAGTAAAGACCGTGCTTTGTATCGAGAAAAAATCATACAGCAAATTCTTCAACCTTAATCGCTACTTGTGATTAAGGTTGTTTTATTGATGTAATTGATAATCCTCCAATTTCCGACGAGAAAATGTATAACCCTTTCCAAAATATTATCAACTATACTCATGATTTTTATTTTTCAAAATAAGAAAATAGCGAGAAAAATACCGATCATTATGTAATCGTTTTCTTTGCTTTTATTAAGCCAAATACAGACAATCTTTTGATACACCTTATATTTTCAAAGCATGCAAACGCCTTGACAATTTCAGCTCGTTATATGAAGTTAGTATTACATTATAATTATTCTAGTCGAGATAGAAACGCTAGAGTAAAACACAAGGAGGACATAACCCATGTCATTAATCGGCAAAGAAGTACTACCATTCAAAGCACAAGCATTCCAAACAGGTGAATTCCTCGAAGTTACAGAGAACGACCTCAAAGGCAAATGGAGCGTTGTCTGCTTCTACCCAGCTGACTTCACATTCGTCTGCCCAACTGAACTTGAAGACCTTCAAAACGAGTACGCTACACTTAAAAACCTCGGTGTAGAAGTATACTCTGTCTCAACAGACACACACTTCACACATAAAGCTTGGCACGAAACATCTGAGAAAATCGGAAAAATCGAGTACATCATGATCGGTGACCCATCACACGTCATCTCACGCAACTTCGACGTCTTGAACGAAGAAGACGGCCTCGCAGACCGTGGTACGTTCATCATCGACCCAGATGGTGTCATCCAAACTGTCGAGATCAACGCTGGCGGCATCGGCCGTGACGCGAGTACGCTCGTCAACAAAGTCAAAGCAGCACAATACGTACGCAACAATCCAGGCGAAGTCTGCCCAGCGAAATGGGAAGAGGGTTCTGAAACACTCCGCCCAAGCCTTGACCTCGTCGGTAAATTGTAAGGAGCGATTGCATGTTAGAAACAGCGATTAAACAACAGCTCGACCAATATCTCCAGCTCATGGAGGGCGATGTCGTCCTCCGTGTGAGCGCTGGGGAAGATAAAGTCTCAAACGAGATGCTCGAGCTCGTCAACGAGCTCGCCAGCATGTCATCACGCATCTCGGTCGAACGCGCGACACTCGAGCGTACGCCGAGCTTCAGCGTGAACCGTCCGTCTGAAGAGACAGGAATCGTCTTCGCGGGGATTCCACTCGGACATGAGTTCACATCACTTGTCCTCGCCCTCCTCCAAGTGAGCGGGCGTGCGCCGAAAGTCGATGCGGACACAATCAAACAGATCCAAAACATCGAAGGCACATACCACTTCGAGTCATACATCAGTCTCAGCTGCCACAACTGTCCTGACGTCGTGCAAGCGCTAAACGTCATGAGCGTCCTTAACCCGAACATCACCCACACGATGATCGACGGAGCCGCGTTCAAGGATGAAGTGGAAGCGAAAGAGATCATGGCTGTCCCAACGGTCTTCTTAAACGGAGAATCGTTCGGTAACGGTCGGATGTCACTCGAAGAAATCTTGGCGAAACTCGGTACAGGTCCTGACGCCTCTGCATTCTCGGACAAAGACCCGTACGACGTCCTCGTCGTCGGTGGCGGTCCAGCTGGTGCGAGTGCGGCCGTATATGCGGCTCGTAAAGGAATCCGTACCGGAATCATTGCGGAGCGCTTCGGTGGCCAAGTGATGGACACGATGGGGATTGAGAACTTCATCGGTACTGCTTATACAGAAGGTCCAAAGCTCGTCGCCAGTCTAGAAGAGCACGTCAAAGAGTACGGCATCGATGTCATGAACCTTCAACGCGCGAAGCGTCTGGAGAAAAAGGACCTCGTCGAGATCGAACTCGAGAACGGTGCTGTCTTGAAGAGTAAGAGTGTCATCCTCTCGACCGGTGCACGCTGGCGTAACGTCAACGTCCCAGGTGAGGCGGAGTTCAAAAACAAAGGGGTCGCTTACTGCCCGCACTGTGACGGTCCTCTCTTCGAAGGGAAACGTGTCGCGGTCATCGGTGGCGGTAACTCTGGGATCGAAGCGGCCATCGACCTCGCAGGAATCGTCAAGCACGTAACGGTCCTCGAGTTCGCTCCTGAACTTAAAGCTGACCAAGTGCTACAAGATCGTCTTCACAGCCTCCCGAACGTGACTGTCATCACGAACGCTCAGACGACAGAAATCACGGGTACGGACAAAGTGAACGGCATCTCGTATGTGTCTCGTGAGACGAACGAGTCACATCATGTCGAATTGGAAGGCGTCTTCGTCCAAATCGGTCTCGTCCCGAACACGGACTGGCTCGACTCGGTCGAACGCAACAACTTCGGGGAAATCGTCGTCGACCGTCACGGCGCGACGAACGTCCCAGGTGTGTTCGCGGCAGGAGACTGCACGAACAGCGCCTACAAACAAATCATCATCTCGATGGGTTCTGGTGCAACAGCCGCACTCGGCGCCTTCGACTACATGATTCGCAACTAACAAAAAGACTCGCCCTCTATCATGAGAGCGAGTCTTTTTTATAGTTCAAACGTCTTCCCTGAGTCCGGGATGAATAAAATCGAGTCTCCGCTCTCCGTCTCAAATCGATAGCCCACTCGAGGAGAGAATGGATTCCATTCTTCTCCGGTCGTCGGAACGCTCTCCATGTACTCCACGTCATTGTACATTTTGCTCAACGTCTCTTCTGCCTCAGCTAACGAGTAGCTCGGAATCGAAAGCAAAATCGCCGCCCCTACACTCATCACTCCGACCGACGCCGCCCAAAGAGTCGATGTCGGCTTTCGAAACTGTGCCAAGACTAGCAGCATGATGATCCAGCCAATCGGTACCCCAAACGTCGCCGCATTCCCATACCATTGTGCATTGATCGTCAATAAACTGGCGATCACCACACCGCCAACCATCCACCACCACTTCATGAACATCACCTCCCCTTTATCATCCCAAAATCAGGAAATGAATCAACGTTTTTTATTCATATTGATGTACGATAACTTATAGTGTATGATATACAGTATAAAGATAAACGAATGAAGGAGGCGAAAAAATGTCTGATGTAAAAGCCTCGTTGGTGACGGAGTTGCGGCGCGGCACATTGACGATTGCGGTGCTCAGTCAGTTGAAGACACCCCAATACGGCTATTCTCTCGTTCAAGCACTGCTAGATGCCGATATCAACATTGATCAAAGTACGCTCTACCCGCTCTTGCGTCGACTTGAAAAACAAGGACTCGTCACGAGTTCCTGGGATACGACAGAGAGTCGACCACGCAAGTACTACGTGCTCAGCTCGGATGGGATGGACATTTTGAATGAGTTGTACGTGGAATGGATGAACATGTCGAAAACGTTGACCCATCTAATTGAAGGAGGAAATGATCATGAATCTTCGTGATGTGTATATCGATGAAGTCACCTCTCGAATCCCAGAGTCGATGCGGCAAGACGTCGCACTCGAATTGGAATCGACCATTGATGACATGACTGGAAATGACCCGTCTGAAGCGGCTTTATTTGAAGCATTGCGCCAACTCGGCGACCCTCAAATCCTCGCTGCTCGCTACGCGAACCGACCACTTTATCTCATCGGTCCTGCTCTCTTCACACAGTACGTGAACATCATTAAAATCGTCTTACCGATTGCCGTCACGGTTGTCACCATTCTCTCGATCATCGGTTATTTGACCAATCCCATCGACGACACGTCTTGGAGTCAATTCTTGATTCAAGCATTCCTTCAAACTGGTGCGGCTATCTTCAATGTCGTCGTTCAGACGCTATTCTGGATCACCCTCACGTTCTTCATCATTGAACGTGCTGTACCTGAGGGTGAAGTGCCTTTCTCTAGTTGGAAACCTGAGCAACTCAAGAAGGTAAAACCACGTTCGACCTCGATTTATTTTGGTTCGATTTTGTTTGACTTTATCGCCACCGTTCTGATGGTCGTATTGTATGTCAACGCCGAGCAGTTGATTCGTGTTGTCACAGATAGTGAATCCTATCCGCTACTCAATGCGTCGGTCTTGGATCAATTCTTCCCGTTTGTCATCGCCCTGGCCGCCTTTGGGATCGCCATCGCCATTTACAAATGGATGGTTCGACATTGGACAAAGCCGCTCGCCTTATGGAACGCGCTCTTCAATATCGTATGGATTGTCGTCACAGCGCTCATTATGCTGCAACCCGATCTAATTTCGACCGAAGCGCTCCCGTTGATTGCTGAGCGAATCAACGCCGACCTTGAAACAATCAGTCGTTGGGGCGTCTGGAGTGTCTTACTCACCATCATCATCGTGTGTATTCTCGATTTAGCAGAAGGTTTGATCAAAGCGTTTCGACGTTGACCTCACATTCAAACGTTTCATTTCCAAGGAAAGTGGAATAGCGGAGAAGAGAACGGATTTTGAATGGGGAGGCATTTGATGGGTATTCCAACAATCAAGCTACATGACGGTTATGAGATTCCGGCCATCGGACTCGGGACGGTTTATTTAAAAGGTGAAGCAGGGGTCGACGCCATCACGTGCGCCATCCGGAACGGATATCGACTCATCGATTCGGCGATTCGCTACGATAATGAAGGCGCGGTCGGTGAAGCGGTTCGCCAATCCGGCATCCCGCGTGAACAACTTTTCTTAACATCGAAACTGCGCGCGCAATATTATGACTACGATCAGGCGCTCGAGATGATTCGAGAGTCCCTATATCGAGCGAACCTCGACTATTGGGATTTGTTCCTCTTGCATTGGCCAAACCCGAAACAAGACAAGTACGTTGAGGCATGGCGTGCCTTGATTCAAGCGAAGAAAAACGGATGGATCCGCTCTATTGGGGTATCGAACTTCATGCCGGAGCACCTTGACCGCTTGATTGAAGAAACGGGAGAAACACCGGTCATTAACCAAATCGAGTTACACCCGTACTTCTCTCAAGTCGAACAGCGGAAAGCCGATAAAGAACGCGGCATCATCACAGAAGCGTGGAGCCCGCTCAGTCGCGCCCGCACGGTCATCCATGACGAAAAGATCACCGAGCTCGCCAAACAAAAAGGAAAGAGCGTGTCTCAAGTCATCTTGCGTTGGCACGTGCAGCTTGGTGTCATCCCGCTCGCCCGCTCGTCTAGCGAGTTGCACCAAAAAGAGAATCTCGACGTCTTCAACTTCGAATTGACGGATGAAGAGATGGAGACGCTCAATGCGTTGACGAAGCAGGATGGTCGCATCGATGACCAAGACCCGCGAGAATACGAAGAGTACTAAAAAAGATTGAGCCTAGATGGCTCAATCTTTTTGTTTAAAACGCCGGAATGGCCGTTTCATCATAGTTTTCTTGCAAGAACGCACGGACTTCGTCACTTGTGAGCGCTTCGCCGAGTTTTTGGATCGCTTCGTCATCCTGGTTGTCTTCACGTGCGACAAGCGTGATGGCGAAATCATTCTCGACGCCTTCTGTTAAGAGTGCGTCACTCTTCGGTGTCAAACCGAGCGGTGCAGCGTAAGCCGGTGTCATCAAGACCGCATCGACATCATCGTACGCGCGCGCGAGCATCAATAAGTCGACTTCTTCAAATTTGAAGTTTTTCGGGTTCGATGTGATATCGGCCTGTGTATAGTACGTGCCTTCTTTCTCTCCGAGCTCGATCACATCATGTTGTGCGAGAAGGGAGAGCGAACGGTCGATGTTCGATACGTCGTTGGCGATCGCAATCGTTGCGCCTTCCGGAATGTCTTCCATCTTGTCATAGTTTTTTGCGTATACACCATAGTTTGCGAAATAAATCGGTTCGATTGGAACGAGATTCGCATCGTTGCTGCGGTTGAACTCCTCCATGTACGGAACGTGTTGGAAGAAGTTCGCATCGACTTCTTTCGCCGCAAGTGCCGAGTTCGGTTGAACGTTGTCTCCGAGAACGACGATTTCGAGTTCGATGTCGTCTTCCGCGAGCTGTTCTTTCGCGATTTCAAGCATATCTGTCATCGGTGGGATGAGTGATGCGACTTTCAATGTCTGTGGTTCATTTGCTTGTTCCGTTTGTGTTTCTGTATCGTTCCCACATGCTGCGAGGACGAGTGTGAGTGAGGCAAGAAGAGCCATCAATTTTTTCATATTCATTTCCTACTTTCTATTTAGCGTTTGTCGATGATGCGTGCCACGGTCGTGCCCGTGAATTGAATCAACTGTACGAAGACGAGCATGATGAGAATCATATAGAGCATGAGTTCTGTCTGAAATTGTTGATATCCATAACGGATGGCAAAGTCACCGATGCCACCACCCCCGACGACTCCCATAATCGTCGAGTATGAGATAAAACTGATGATGGATGTAGTCAATCCAAGGACAAGACCGGACCGGGCTTCCACATATAGAAACTTAAAGATGATGTCTTTAACCGTTGCGCCCATCGAGAGTGCCGCTTCGATGACCCCGCGTGGGACATCAATCAACGACTGTTCGACGAGGCGCGCATAATGTGCAATGGCAATGATGGAGAGCGGCACTGTCGCTGCTGCTGTTCCGATGGCCGTCCCGATAATAAGCCGTGTAAATGGAATCAAAAACACGACGAGTAACAAGAACGGGAAAGACCGGACGATGTTCACGACCAGATTGAGGACGGAGAAGACGATTTGATTCTCTAACAATTGTCCTTTACGCGAAAGGTAAAGCCACGTGCCTAATGGCAATCCGACTAGAATAGCGGCGAGAATCGATACCCCGACCATAATGAACGTCTCGGCAATGGACTGCCAAATCTCTGATTGGTAGCGCACCAAGATTTCAGGCATTCGCTTCACCTTCCTCTCGCAACTGTTCGACGAACCAACTTGGATTCTGATCGATGGCGACCACCCCTGTCGGCTCCCGTTCAATCGTCTCATGAACGGTACCGTCTGCCATGACGGTGACGCGATGACAGATTTGACGGATAACATCCATCTCATGCGTGACGAGCACAACGGTGACACCGAGTTGTTCATTGACCGACTGGAGGACACGCAGCACTTCTGCCGTCGTATTCGGGTCGAGAGAAGAGGTCGGTTCATCGCAGAGGAGTACACTCGGTTCGCTCGCGAGTGCCCTTGCGATCGCGACACGTTGCTTCTGTCCCCCACTCAACTTGGAAGGATATTTATCGCGATACGCTTCGAGTCCAACGAACCGAAGACACTCCATCACGCGCGTCTCCCATGATGATTTCGGTCGTTTGGCAAGCTTTAGTGAATCGAGGACGTTATCAAAGACGGTTTTATTCGCAACAAGATTAAATTGTTGAAAAATCATACCGATTCGATGTCGCTTCTTGCGTAGTTCCCGGTTAGAGAGTTCGGTCAACTGGTCGCCATCGATCGTGACGCTCCCAGCATCCGGTTTCTCCAACAAATTCATCAATCGAAGAAGCGTCGACTTCCCGGCACCGCTCGCGCCGATGATGCCGTAAATCTCACCTTTTCGAATATGAAGCGATACATCGCGGACGGCTATCTCTTGTCCATACCGTTTATGGACGGACGACAATGTGATCATGGCAGACATCCTTTCTACATCTCGTGAGTGAGTCAACCGTGTATCATTTTAGCGAAATAAAGAGTCGATGTCAGTTCATGTGCTCACATGAAAAGAACCGCACTGCGGTTCAGAGTGGATGTCGTTTGAAATGTTCAGCAATGTGTTGTTTCATGGCGTCTCGATTTTCGGCGAAGATGCGATGGCGATGCCCATTACCACCAGATGGATGCGGAAAACCGCTCAAAACGCGTTCCTGATCCAAAATACCTCGCTCAACCAATAATTCCACGGCTCGCCTCACGTTCACGCCCATCGGTAAGATGAGCGCATCTTGAAGATGGGCCATCTCTTCTGCGAAGATTCCTTCTACGTATGGTCGAAACAGCTCCGTTCGAATCATATCCGGGCTCGATCCGTTATAGTTCTTGCCTTTATAGAAGACGGGATAAGGAAGAACCGCTGTATTTTGAACGAGATGGTTCGCTGATCCAAACAAATCGAGGGAGGATTCGATCCCTAGATGATGATGTAACTCCAAATCGTCCAGCATCGTCACTAAGTTCTTTCGAATCGGACCGGAAAAACTGCCACGCTGTTTGACGGCTCGAAGCGCCTCTTCGTCTGTTGCATCCTTCAAGTCACGGATTGCCTCGAACGACTGACGCATTTGATACAAGCCTGGCGTGATTCCCGCGATGACGACTTTCGCGTTTGGATTGATGTATTCGAACGGTGCGTAATAGATGTCGAGTTGTTTCTTTTCATCACGGTCTAACAAAAAGTCTTCACTTTTTAACATTTCTTCTTCTAAATTTGATAACTGCAAAATCTTTGATTTATACGTGTGAAATAACGCTGTTCGTGTCATATAAACAACACTCCTTTCTCTATCTCTATTCCCCTAAATCTTTGTGTGAGAAAAGTTCATTTTTCAGACAAATGCTATTCAAAAATAAAACACTTTTATTCCGTTCTTTCCATTACAAACAGGCGAAGCGCTCGTCGATGTCGAGTATTGTGGCGTGTGTCACACAGACCTTCACGTCGCCGCGGGTGACTTCGGTGATGTCCAAGGACGTGTGCTCGGTCATGAAGGGATTGGGATCATATCTCAAATCGCAGACGATGTTTCGAGTTTGAAAGTTGGAGATCGCGTCAGTATCGCTATGGTCATCGACTTCAAAAATAAACACTGCTAATCAAAACGGGGCCATGTGCCCCGTTTTGTTCTAGATTGACGTTGACGGGGTATAGTTGCTTTTGTATAGTTAGGAACGTCTAAAAGCCGGAAATGAAAGAGGAGTGACTTGATTTGACTCCATCAACGTCAACCCGTCTACTTGATTTATTGTCAGAGCGCAATGATCAAGTTCGACGTATGAGTGAACAATCTTGGAATGAACAAAGTGATATCCAACTCTCGAACTCGGAATGGTATATTCTCGCGACACTTTATCAGTCGAAAAGAACGATTGCCGAGGTTACGCGCAGTGTCCATATTTCTCGACAAGCGATTCATAAACTGATCAAGAACCTCGAAAGTAAAGCGCTCGTTCTCGTGACAGACCATCCACAAAATCGAAAAGACAAATGTATCGAGTTGACCTCGCTCGGTCACACTTGTTATGAGCAAAACGAGACGCTCAAAGCACAACTTGAGCAACGGATCCAAGAAAGCATCGGCCAAGAGGCGTTTGAACAACTGAAAACCATTCTACGCTTGGATTGGAAACTATGACCGTGTCAGCTTGATGGTGACACGGTTTTTCATATGCATACATGACCCAAAACGTCAACCGAGTTGACATTTCATCTTCTGAATGACTATGCTTATAGGTAAGGAAGAGGTGATCGACTTGTTTAAAACTGGAGACTTAATCATCTACTCGACCCATGGCGTATGTCGCATCGACGACATTTCGGACAAAACGGTCGCAGGAGAGACGAAATCGTACTATACGCTTCACCCCATCAACAACTCACAAAAGTTACAAATCAGCATTCCTGTCGATAATGACAACGTGATGATGTTGACGTTACTGGAAGCAGACGAGGCATCAGAGATTTTAGAGTCGTTCCGCTCGCCTGGCGTGGAATGGAATCCACATTCCAACAATCGCAATCGTGAATTTTTGAATGTCGTGCATTCAGGAAACCGTCACGAGATTGCCCAAGTGGTCAATACATTGAGCCGTCGACAAATCGAGGCGCTTCAAGCGAACAAAAAGCTATACGAACAAGATCGTAAAATTTTAGAGAATGCCAAAACGATTTTGGTGAAAGAGCTCTCCCTTGCCCTCGAGCGTTCAGAGAGCGACATCGAGCGCACGATTGGCGAGTACTTACATGAAAGCATGGCGACACTCACACCTTGACCCTTCCATTTGGAAGTGGTCTTTTTATTTTGCTACAATCATATACTTATTTTGACAGTTATCGGGTATCCTAATACAAACAAATCAACTGATATAGGGAGGATGTTAGGATGCAACTGCACTCTAGTACGACCCATGTCACCGACACGCACGTTGTTCGGGCAATCGAAAACAATCTGGCTATCATTCGCTTTGATGAACATCGTCGCGTCGCCTACGTCAACGAGATTTTTGCCAAAACGATGGGCTACGAAGTCAAGGAACTGATGGGACGCCCCCATCGTGATCTTTGCTTGCCCGAGTTTGCGAACAGTCCCCAATACGACCTGTTTTGGCGTAAACTCATGCAAGGATTGAGTTATCACGACAAGATTGAACGACGTGCCGCCGATGGTCATAGTGTCTGCGACCTACATGCCAATCTTCGATGACGCCAATCAGAACGTCATCGGCGTTTCAAAGATTGCGGCCGATATCACGTCACGGCAACAAGACGTACTCCACATGGCGAATGATCTTCAAGAGACGTCTGAATACTTATCCGCCCAGTCCCAAATCGGGAAACAAGACGGAGAACACGTCCTCGAGAACGTCAAACTGATTGAACAAGAGTCGACTCAAAACCTAGAGCACCTAAAAGCGCTCCAGCAAGAGGCGAAGACGATCACGGATATTGTCCGAACGATTCGCGAAATCGCTGCCCAAACCAATCTCCTCGCACTCAATGCCGCAATCGAGGCGGCACGCGCAGGTGAGCATGGACGTGGCTTCAATGTCGTCGCGACAGAGGTCCGCAATCTTTCGAACAAAGTTTCGCTTTCCATCACTGAAGTGAATAACAACATCGAGGGCATCGTCAAACGCATCGATGACGTGTCGACGAGCATCGGACGAATCTCTCATAAAGTCAAAGATAGCTCCGGACAACTCGAACAGACGGTCCGTGAGTTTGAAAAACTGGCGGATTCGGCCGCTACACTCGAACAACAGGCGAAGACCTTCTTACGGATGGTCTAAATATGTTAAAACCGTTCACTACAAGCAAAGACAATGTGTTTTGCTTCGGGTGAACGGTTTTTGTCATCTCTCGTTAAATTGGGTTAATATATCCTCTCTTAGCTGTTGAAACGCATTCCCTTTCCATCCATAGTACTTCAAATGCTTCGTGCAAAACACGACGCCTGTCGCACCACTAGGATAGTTGATTGGAATAGGACCCAAGTCAATCCAGTCTCTGAGCCGATAAGACCGATTGTAAACCGATGATTTTATCATCTCGTTGGCGATTAACCATTTCATCAAATCACGTGTCGCATCCAGACTATGCACGATGACGACAGGCGGAGCATGCTCAAGCATCAATTCACGGAACCATTCCTGCCCTTGTTGTCTAATCGAAAGTGGGAGCGCTCTTAATTGTTTCGCATTTTTCGTCGGATATGCATTGATATTCGTCTCCAATACTTCGATTTTCCCATTCGACTTCGTTTCTAAATGTTCTACCAAATGATTCAGTCCAATTCTCGTTTTTGAAAAAGGTTTCTTTCCTTTTTGTATATTTTTCTGCTGAATGAACGTTAAAAACGATTCTCTGTCCGTTATTATATCGATGTATCGATTGACATCATAATTTACATCTATTTTCAAAATCGAAGAGGCTGGATTGATTCCAACTACAAAGACATTCGGTTTCGACCATTTATATTTACTGACAAACGGTCGCAAATATTCTTTCGTAGTGATGCTCTCAACAAACTCTTTCAACCCGTCTTGATTCATGAGACACCGCTCCTTATTCATCTTCAATTTGGAGTGACTCTGCCGACGCCGTATTCGTAATTTTGTGATAGTGCTCAAATTCGTCTGTCACTTCCTCTAGATATTCAGGACCGACGAATAACACGTTTGTTCCCTTCTCGACTAGTACGAGAGGGTATCCTTGAAATGTGACCGCATCAATCACATCCTGTACGTTCGACAGAATCAATGTGTCCTGTGTAGGATGAAACAATCTCACTTCGTGGAGGTCGAGCCATTGCAACACACGTTTGAGTTCCCATTCTCCATCTAACGCTATGGAGACGAGGATATAGTGATCGTTCTGACGCATCAGCACAGCAAAACAATCAGCGAGTTGAATCGACTCTGTCTTCAATTCCATGGCATACTCCTCATAGTTCGGAATGACACAATACTCAAAGTGATCATCGTATGTTCGCAGATGACGTAAATAACGCGCATATTTTTTCTGCTCCCAGTGACTCAATTTAATCGGCTTGATGAGCCATCACCTCTTTTCCATATTCCTATTTCTGTAAATACCCACTTTTTTGGTTCCCTCCCACAGAATTCAAAGAAAAGACGAGCATACGATTGTATACTCGTCTTGAATCTATTAATTGTGAACCATGTCCTTTTCCTCTAAACCGAGCGTGACCGCCGTCGATTCGTGAATCGTCTTGAATAAATCCGGATGTTCCGACAGCTTCAAGCCATACGACGGGACCATCTCTTTGATTTTCGGTTCCCACTCCGGTAAGTATTGCGGGAAGCACTGCTCGAGCACTTTCAACATGACGTGCACGGCCGTCGATGCGCCTGGAGAAGCACCGAGAAGTGCCGCGACCGACCCATCTTCAGAACTGACGACTTCCGTTCCGAATTGAAGTGTTCCTTTTCCTTGCGGTGTATCTTTGATGACCTGCACACGTTGCCCCGCCACGACGATTTCCCAATCTTCATTCTTGGCATTCGGGATGAATTCACGGAGTTCATCCATCCGTTTGTCGTGAGACAAGAGTACCTGCTCGATCAAATACTTCGTAAGTGGCATCTCTTTCGCCCCAGCGGCAAGCATCGTGATGACGTTGTTCGGCTTGACCGAACGAATCAAATCCAAGTTCGATCCTGTTTTTAAGAATTTCGGCGTGAAGCCGGCGAACGGTCCAAACAGCAACTCTTTGCGTCCATCGATAAAGCGGGTGTCGAGGTGAGGGACCGACATCGGTGGTGCCCCGACCTTCGCCTTCCCATACACTTTGGCATGATGTTGCTCGATGACCTCACGATTTTTGCAAACGAGGAAGAGGCCGCTGACCGGGAACCCACCGATTTGTTTCGATTCCGGAATCCCTGTCTTTTGTAAGAGCGGCAAACTGCCACCACCGCCTCCGATAAAGAGAAACGGTGCCGTATGCGTCTCAATCGTATTCCGAGACATGTCTTTCACTTTCACTTCCCAATGACCGTTCTCGAGGCGCTTCACGTCCTCGACGCTATGACCGTAGTTGAGCTCGACCCCGTTCGATGTGAGATGGTCAAACAACATACGTGTCAATGCGCCAAAGTTCACGTCTGTCCCTGAGTCGATTTTCGTCGCGGCAATCGGTTCATCCGGTGTCCGTCCGTCCATGATGAGCGGGATCCATTCCTGTAATTGACTCGGGTCGTCTGATAAGACCATCCCTTCAAATAACGGATTCGTTGTGAGCGCTTCCAAACGGCGTTTCAAAAAGTCGACGTTCTTCTCCCCTTGGACCATGCTCATATGTGGGATTGAACGAATAAAGGCTCCTGGATTCTCAATCAGTCCCTGCTTGACGAGATGCGCCCAAAACTGGCGCGAGATTTGGAACTGCTCGTTGACGTTGACCGCTTTGGAGATGTCAATCGTCCCGTCTGCGTTCTCTGTTGTATAGTTTAATTCGCAAAGTGCGGCATGTCCCGTACCCGCGTTATTCCATTCGTTTGAACTTTCTTCCCCTGCTGCATCGAGCTTTTCGAACACTTTGATGTTCCACTCCGGTACGAGCTCTTTAAAGAGTGAACCGAGCGTTGCGCTCATAATCCCTGCCCCAATCAAAATGACGTCTGTTCTCGTTTGCGTACTGCTCATGAAAACCCCATCCTTATCCCCTGAATTTTTTGTCATACGATTGAAGAATCCCCATTCCTCAATCGTATATTTTATAATCGTTATACCGATTATAACTCTTTTGTGATGAATGATAAGGGTTATGTATGATTTTTTGTGCTGAAACTTTTTATGAAAATGGGATGATCCCATCAAATGAAGGAGGTGTTCTTTTGAGACGTGGTTTACGTTTTACAATACCCAATCAATATGGGCAATTTCTACAAGCAATCTTAAGTCCAATCCCTCTTGATCGATACCAAGGGAAAGTGGTTGATGAGGAATCGTACATTGTGAAAGATGGGCAACTGGATCGCCTATTGTTTTCGGATTCAACCGTAATCGATGGTCGTCAATTCGCTGAACTGCTCACGCAACATGAACATTATTTGATTTTCGTTGATATCAAGGCGTTCCAACCGAATATGTCCTCGGAAATCGTAACGTATGAAGACTTTTTACATAGTACGTGTGAATTCGCTCTATTGGTGATCGACAGTCAAGACGTCACAATCTACTGTAAAGACCAAAAGATGCTCAATTCCCTTTACGAGAATGCTTCTTTGCATGGATTCGAGGAGATCACCTACATCACAAGTCATAATGACTCGATGACACGCTTGTCTTGCTGGTAACTAGATGTTTTGAAAAGGAGAATCCATATGCCCACACTCTATTTGATTCGCCACTGCTCAGCCGCGGGCCAAGAACCTGACGCACCGCTCACAGAAGACGGTCACGCCCAGTCTTTATGGCTTCGCGATTTCTTTTCTGAACTCACAATCGACCGGATCATCTCAAGCGATTATACCCGTGCAGTCGCTTCGGTCACGCCACTCGCCGATGCTCATCACCTCTCGATTGAACGTGAACCGTTACTGAGAGAACGCATCCTATCTCACGAACCGCTCGAAGACTGGCTGACCCCATTACGTCAGTCGTTCAGCGACCCGACGTTCAAGTTGCCTGGTGCCGAATCGGCTGAGGAGGCGACGCAGCGCATCCTACAAGTCGTCGAGCACGCCAAAGCTCCGCATGCTTCGACCCTATTAGTGACACACGGCAATCTGCTCGCACTCTTATTGCAACATCTCGACCCGCAATATGACTTTGAGACATGGCGTAAGATGCGTAACCCAGATGTCTATCGTCTCGATTATCACGACAGCACACCGGTCATCGAGCATATTTGGCCAAACAAATAAGCCGTCTCGCGATGAGACGGCTTTTGTCACTTCTCTACGAAAAACATCGAGATGGCACCAAGCCCGACATGTGTCCCGACCGAGACACCCATCTGCATAAGGTAAATCTCGCCGGCAAAATCGGTTTCGGTTTCGAGCTTCACTTTTAAGTTCTCCGCAATCCGTTGGTCCGATGTGTACCCGATGATCACGAAATTCGTGATGTCCGGGTTGACGCGTTTCACGAACTCGTCCGTATAATGCTTCAGCACTTTACGGGTGCCTCGTTCCTTGGCAACAATGGCACCTTTCCCGTTTTTCATACTCATGATGGGTTTTACCATCAGTAGTTTCCCGATGATAGCACTCGCGTTTGAGATTCGTCCGCTCTTGATCAAGTGGTCGAGGTCATCTACGGATAAGAAGTGCTTCACTTTCGTCTTGTACGTCTCATTGAAGTCAACGAGCTCTTCGAACGTCGCACCTGCTTCACGCATCTGTGCGCTCTTCAACAACAGCCAGCCGCTACCATGACTCATCGAACGAGAGTCGACGACATGGATTTTGACAGGTGAGTCAGGATGCGCTTCTTCAAAGTACTCTTTTCCGATGACCGCCGATTGATACGAGCCGCTCGTGCCGCTCGACATACAGATACATAAAATCTCCTCATGGCCGGCAGCGACCGCATCTTCCATCAATTTCAAGAACGTCGCCGGGCTCGGCATCGCCGTCGTCGGGAATTCCGGGAGCGCTTCCAACATTCCGTAAAAATCATCCGGCTGGATATCCACCCGGTCCTGGTAAGACATATTGTTCATGGTGATGATCAACGGCGCGACCCCGATGTTGTACCGTTCAAGCACTTCATCCGATAAGTCACACGTTGAATCTGCTAATAATTTAATCATGCATTCCTCCAAAACTTTCTCCATAAGTGACGGGAATCATCCTATAACTTCGTCGATTCCGACGTCACGATAGGACCTCTTCTAGTGTAGCAGATTTGGAGGGGGAAATGTTTTTTACTGGGGGTGATGTGCGACTTGTTTTTCATGTTGCAGGAGCCATTCTTTTCGCCAAAGTCCACCGGCATAGCCCGTCAATTTCCCAGTCGATCCGATGACGCGATGACAAGGCACGACGATGCTCAGTTTGTTGCGTCCGTTCGTTGCTCCGACTGCGCGAACAGCCGTAGGTCGCTTCACGCGTTCGGCAAGTTCGCGGTAAGAAGCCGTCTCCGCATACGGGATGGTTTGTAACGCATCCCACACGTCATGTTGAAACGTTGTCCCGATTTGCTCAGTCGGGAACGTGAACGTCATACGCTCGCCACGAAAGTAGGCGTTTAGTTCATCCCGGCACTGTCGCAATACATTTGGTACATCTTGCTCCATACTTCGTTTGCTTTCCCGTTCGACGAATAAGATCGATTGAACGACCTGCTCCGTCCCGATGATTTCTAGGACGCCAATCGGTGTCTCCACGTCTAATTTATACGTTCCCATATAATGACCTCCACAGATAGAATGTCGCGTATCCTTCCCAACCTTGCCACGATTCACCGTAACGCTTCACTTCTTCAATCGTTGGTTTCTTCGCTGTCCCTAACTGATGCTGAATCGCTTGATGCAATCCGACATCCGCAATCGGAAAGGCTGATGCGTCCTGAAAACACTTCATCAACACATAGTCTGCCGTCCATGCTCCGACACCTCTTATCGCGAGTAACCGTTGACGGATATCAGCTGAAGAGTGTGATTGTAAAGCCGTTTTTGACAGGTCTCCATTCGTTATTTCCCGTGCAATATCAATGACATACTCTGCTTTCCTGCGACTGAATTGAAGCTCACGTAATTCTTCCGGTTCGAGCAAGGCGATTCGTTCCGCCCACGGGAACGTCCAGTACGCTCTTCCTTCGACGACTCGATGGTCTCCATATCGTTCAACAAAGCGTCGTTTGATCGTATACGCAAACGACAAGGTGATCTGTTGCCCGATGATGGCCCAAACGAGTGCTTCGAACAAATCTGGAAAGCCAATCATCCGTAATCCGCGATGTGCTTCAATCAAAGGAGCCAGCAATTCATCCTCTTCACCCATCGCTTCAAACGGCGCTAAATCACGATCAAGGTCTAACCAGTCTCGTACCTCACGTGCGACACGTTCTTTTTGTGTCTCTGATACTTCATCGAAAGGGAACCGTACATGAATGTGATTCCCCTCTTCTCGAAGCTCGATCAGGATGAGCCGTTCCCCGATTCGCATCAACTTTCGAACCGTGTCAGGTGTGGTCACATGGAGCACTTCTTGTTCTGACCGACTTAAAAAGACGAGACACTCTTGAAAATCAAACGGCTGCTGAACAGCAAGTAGCATCTCTGTCATAGGTCCTCTCCTTTTCGATACATGTTCGGTGTACAGCCTTTTACTTGTCGGAACACACGGTAAAAGTTCGATGGTGTTTGAAACCCGACCTCATAGCAGACCGTCAGATTACTCATGTCGGTCGTTCGCAATAAATAAGCCGCCTTGTCGATTCGAATCCGTTCAAGTAGTTGCCTCGGAGTCTCTCCTGTCGCCTGGGTGAATGTCCGCTCCAAATGAAAGGGACTCAGTTGGGCGTGTTCGGCAATCTGTTCAAGGCGAATGGGTTGTTTATAATGGTTTACGAGATACGCCGTCACTTGTTGAACGAGCGCACGGTGTGGGGCGTGTTCGACTTCTGGCTGACATCGCTTGCACGGTCGAAATCCATTTGTCTCCGCTTCTTCTCTCGTTACGTAAAAATCAACGTTCTCTTTCTTCGGTTTGCGGGATCGGCACGATGGTCGACAATAGATCCCTGTCGTTTTTACGGCTGTATAGAACAATCCGTCATAAGTTGCATCGCAGGCGAGCACTTTCGCCCACTTTTCGTCAAACGTCAACATCTCCACACCCCTTTCTTCTCTCACTGTAGCAAATCTAAAATCAACATTTCGTCCTCTTTCTTGCGCTTACAATCCCCTCTTTTTGAAACGTTTTACAGATTTCAATCGTATCCTATAGTACGATTTAGACAGAAGCTGCTGTCAGTCCTATGGCAGATAAGGAGAAGATCGCAATGCGTACTCGTTTTTCATGGAAACAATTAAAATGGCTCATTCCTATAGCGTTAATCGGCTTGATTTTGATTCAGAGCGGACAAGAGTTGAAAGACCTCTCGCTCGCGACCGCCTTCACGACACTGAAACAACTGACCGGTTGGGAACAGTTCACACTCATCCTACTCGGTGGGATCGCTGTCTTGACGATGACGGGCTATGACTATTTCCTGCTACGCTCTTTACATATCGAGCTACCGAAACGAAAAATCGTTCAAACAGCGTGGATCACGAACTCGATGAACGGGATGCTCGGCTTCGGCGGCGTGATTGGGATTGCCCTTCGTACCTCCCTCTACCGTCCCTATACGGATACGAAACGCCTACTCCGTGCCATCGGCTGGATGACCCCGACACTCATCAGTGGTCTGTCCATTCTTTCCATCGGTGTGCTCCTCGGGATTTTCCCGGCTGGCGGGCTTATCGGTACGAAACCATGGATTTGGCCGGTGCTACTCGCCGTGAGTGCGATGCTCCCATTTTATTTGTTCGTCACATCACGCCGATCAAATGTCGGGTGGTCCACTCTGCTCGGGTACACGATGACCTCGCTCGCAGAATGGGTCACCGCAGGATTCGTCGCCATTTATGCCTTGACGTTACTAGACGGGTCGGCCTCGTTCGTGCAACTCTTCGGGGTATTCATTGTCGCGACGGTCGTCGGTGTCGTCTCCCTCGTCCCTGGGGGTGCTGGAACGTTTGACTTACTGTATCTCGTTGGGATGACTCAACTTGGGATTCATCAAGACATCGTTTTGTCTTCACTAATCATCTATCGATTCGTTTATTTTGTCGTTCCCTTTTTAATTGGACTTTTTCTCGCAGCCATCGCGTTCGGAGATCAGGTCGTCAAACAAATCGAGTATCGACCAATCATCGGGTCTTCTTATGAGATTGGGACCGTCGTCTGGCGCATCGTTTCGCGGACGCTTGCGAGGATTGGACGCTTGACTGGAAGTCTCATCGCACTCATGAGCAGTCTGTTGATTTGGTTCCAGACGCTTCTCCCGAGCGTAACGCCGCTCTATGAAGTGAATCGCTGGTTTGAATGGATTGGGACCCTTTTCTTATTGAGTGCCGGACTTCTCATGTTTTTGTCTGTCTATGGCATGTATGTGCGGACAAAACGAACGCTCTGGTTACTGAACACTGCCTTCATCTTGGCGACCATCGGGGTCATCGCTCGTGGTTTAAACCTGTTTGAGACGTTCGTCGTCATCGGGTTTGCGATGTTCGTCTGGTTGACACGCAAACGACACGTTCGATACCGTTCGATTTTAACGACAGGACGTCTCATCCGAAGCTTGATTTACGTCCTGCTCTATGTCGGCACCCACGCCCTCTTATTGCAGTCATTCGCTGGTACAGACGACTTGTTCTTCACATCGCATCAAGCCGGCTGGTTGACGACGTTCGTCTTATTGTTAACTTCAATCGTAGCAAGTGTACTCCTGCTCTTGTTCGATCGTTGGAAACGTCCGGCGCTTGGAGAAGCCTATGATGAACATCGCATCCGACAGTTCCAAGCAATACAGCCCACATCGAGCAGTTTTGACTTGGCCCATATGGCAGATAAGCGTTTTTACATGAATGAGGCCGGAGATGCGTGTCTGTTGTTTGCGACTTCTCGGAACCATGCCATCGTCCTTGGTGATATCCAAGGCGAGAAGCAGGCTGCGACTTCTCTTTTGACGCGATTCATTGAAGATGCGGATCGAATCGGGTATATTCCTTTATTTTATCAAATTACACCGAATTGGATGCCTCGCCTTCATGATGCCGGATTCACGTTCTTCAAATTAGGGGAAGAGGCGACGATTGACGTCTCGGCCTTCTCCTTATCCGGGAAGAAGCGTGCAAATATGCGCTCTCTCTACAATCAGTTTGAGAAGAAGGAAATCACGTTCGACATCGTCTGTGAACCGAGCCTCTTGCTGTTACAAGAGTTAAAAGACATCTCAGACGAATGGATCGGGAATCGAAATGAGAAAGGCTTCTCTCTCGGATTCTTCGACTATGAAACGTTGACACGTTATCCGATTGCCTTGTTGCGAGATGCGGACGGTGTCGTCGTGGCTTTCATTTCGCTACTCCGGGGAGACGGGGCCATCTCCATCGATTTGATGCGTTCGAAAAATGATGCGCCGACCGGATCGATTGAAGTGTTAATCCTTCACATCATCGAATGGGCTCGCGCAGAAGGCTATGATCATGTCGGACTCGGCGTGGCACCACTTTCCGCCGTCGGAGAGCAGACGTTCTCCCATTGGCCGGAGCGCATCGCCGCCGACATTTTTGAAAATATCAGTTACATCTATCCGTTTAGTGGCTTGCGACAGTTCAAGCAGAAATTCAAACCGTCTTGGGAAGGACGCTATCTTGCGTTCCGCCAGCGTCGTAAATTGTTGCCATCAATTTTACGGACAGCACGATTGATCAGTCGAAAACGCTAAAAAAAGGAATTTCTCACGATGAGAAATTCCTTTTTTCAGACTCACGTCGATGCTTCCCGTAGTTCCCAATTCGAAAATGTCACGTCAAAACCTGTCGCATTCACATCCGGGCTACAGGCATATGGACCGATACGTAATGTCGATACGTCATGAAGATGGGCGATGCGAAGCTGTTCACGCATATCTTCACCATATTCAAAGAAAATCTCCACATCTCCATCTGTATACACGATTTCAAACGTCAACGGATTGCGAACCATGTCATTTGAAAAATCACGTGTCGACCAATCCGAATAGCCAAACGAGGTGACGACTGCGCCAAGATGGGACGGTCCGTCCGGAATGTACTCGACAGACGTCTTGATCCAATGGTCATCATTCACATATAAGACGATTCCGGCCTGATCATATGTATGGCTCGGTTCCATTTGGATTGTCGCCCGACATGTAAATCGTTTGGCTTTGACGTCTGTTAGTCGTGCATGCGCCGTCATGCGGTTAAATCCGTAATGTGTATTTCGCCAAAAGTCTGTGTCTGGCAGCGTGCGAAAAGTGAGCGGTTCAAATCCGTTCACGCTATTCGGTTCATTTATCCACTTGTACGTATGCATGACGATCAATTCCTCCCCATTGACCTCGCATGGCAAACAGTAACGGTATCATCGGTGTGTGATACGGTATGAATTCATGCTGTTGAATCATCTGAAGAATCGTCGCCTCATCCGCCCACTTCACGGCTTGCACTTCAGATTCTTGAAGCGTCAGCTCGTTCAAATCCACTTCCATTTCGACCAAATAGATATCGTCAAATCCTTCGTCAAAATTGACTGTCAGATGCGGTCGTGTCTGAGATAGATCAAGCTTGAGCCCTATCTCCTCTTCGAGCTCCCGCATCGCGGCTTGCTGGCTTGTATCTCCTACCGTGGCACTTCCACCGACTGTAATATCCCACATGTTTGCCCAACCATCCTTGAACGGTTGGCGCTGTTGAATCAACATCTCGCCCTTCTCGTTAAAGATACATACGTGGATGACAAGATGGTATTCCCCTTTCGGCAATCGACTTCCGCGTTGCCACGTGCGACCGGTCTTTTCTCGGTCGACCGTATAGACGTCCCAAAATTCCATTCGATACTCCCCTTTATGTTGCTGCGCTAGATGCCGCTGCTTGATCTGCTTTCGCGCAATCGATCGCTACGACGATAGAGATGAGCAAATGCTCCATCTCCGGTTCTTCGACACGAATCTCGTAACTATCGCCCCACGAGAACCATTTCTTTTGCACACTTCCAATCGATTGTCCGTTCTTCGTTACATTAAAGTCCATGTCCCACCAATCGCCTTGGACATCGATCCCGGCCGCATCGATGGAATATTTCGGTTTGAAAAATGAAAACTCTTTCGAGATGGTCATCATATCTGTGCCGTCCACTTCCACAAAAAATTTCGGCAAAAAACTGAACGTCTTTTTCGTAATCGTTGTGACCGTCTGACCGTTCATGTCTTTAATTTCAAATGACTTCGGAAACTTCATAAAGCTACCTTCGATGAAATATTGATCATGTCCGTCCGCATCTTTGATAGTGAAGCGCCCGCGTAGACTGAACACTTTTTGTTTCATGTAGAGCGTGTGCATGATAATCCCTCCGATTTTGTTGTAGTCCTTTACTTACGAGACCAATCTCGAAATCGATTCACTTATAGCGAAACCGTCTCCTTTAGAACGATGTCGAGTACTTCCGATAAATGATTCACGATATAATCCGCTTCTTTCAATTCTGTTTCTTGCGCAAAATCAAAACGACAGCCGATTGAAATGAGTCCGTTCGCTCGTGCAGCCGAGATATCCGATAATCGGTCTCCGACTACGAAGCCGTCCTGAATCTCATACTTCTTCACGATTCCAGCCACTAAATCGGCCTTATCCAACGTGTCGATTTGTTGAATACTGTATGTTGCTGTGATCCAACGATCCAATTCATAGTGCGTGACGATGGCTTGTAAATAGTCCACCAAACCATTACTTGCGACGAAGATGGAATGCCCCATTTGATACAATTGTTCAAACAGTTCGAGTACCCCCGGATATAATGCTCCATTCCCGTTTTCGATGTTTTTGATGAGTCGTGTTAAGAAATAGGCATCGACCTCTTCTCTAGTTTGTTCGTCGTGTCGTGGGAGCAAGGTTTTCCAAACAACGGGCAATGGTACGCCCATGATCTTTCGGTATTCGTCAATCGGTGTCGGCCCATCCCATTCTCCATTTTTTTGTAGGTGTTCAAACGTTTCATCCAACGCCAACTCTAAAATCAAATCTGTCCGAAACAATGTTCCGTCCATATCAAAAATCACTGCGTGTTTCATCCGCTTCCTCCTTTTTAAATTAGAACTTCTTGGATTCTATCTAAAGAGATATCGGAAAGGTTGTACAGTATTTTATAAAAAATAAAAAGCCCGACTCTCTCGTCAGGCCTGTAACGCTGTATGAACAAAAGTATGCAAAGCCTCTTGGCTCGTGATGTGTTCGTTGCACGTCTTACTGTCTACACATACATATGTGCCGATGGCTTTGTAATAGTCCGGATTTTTCGCTTGTTTCGCTTTCGTGATCGTAACGCAGTACGTCACATCCGTGAACTGATTACAAAAGGCACATATATTTTTCTTCGTATTCGTACTCGGTTTACATGCAATGCCAATCAATTGACCTTCGTATTGGCAAATTATCAACTTTTGATTGGAACGTCCATCGTTCCAACCTAGATACGTGAGTCGTCCAAAATCAACATCGGATAACTCCGGTAAACGAAGCTTCTTTTGTTTCGGGAACAAACTCTTCAGTTGCTCGGCAGAAATAACGGGAAATGGTTGAACCCATTCTCGTAATCGTTGCATATATTCGTCGAACGCTTCGTTCGTCTGTAGCGTTGTGAACTGTAACAGCTTTAGTTGTTCAGTCGTTGCCTCAGGGAATGCATACATCACTTTCGATTGTGCCAAGTCGATGACTGCTCGCAAGACAGAAGGCGGCAGGCTTTGCATTCGACTCTCTTTGACGAGCATCACTTGTTCTTTGATGAGATTATATTGTTCGTTTTGAATAAATGGATCTGACATTTTGTCGCCCCCTTCCTTCATTCTCAGTTTACAGGAAACAATGCTTCCTTACTGTGTACACTTTGATTAAGAAATATAGTCGACCTAAAAAGGCACGACTAGCGAACTAGTCGTACCTCCTTCATGTCGACCGGTATACAATCTTTCGAATCGTGTGCGTCGCCAAATGATAGGACATGGCCAGATTTTCGATTCGCTCTCCGTTCCGAAACGCTGCGCGTATGGCTTCGTTTCGTTCCTCAAGTAATTGTTTTCCACCGTTGACCGTCCCCCATTTTCGTTTCGTGTCAGTCGGGGTCGGCACATATAACGTTTCACCTTGTACGTATTGTTGCACCTCTTGCAACAATCGTTCTGGCAGGATATGTTGCGCATTGACGTACTTCATCATACCTCGCTCCTTATTGAATGAATCCAATCCGATAAGGGAGCAAAGCCAAGTGGTTTACGTTAAAATCAAGCGATCAAGGTATTCGTTTCGCCCCATGCAAGTGATCGCCTTTCGTCCAAATGGCTTTGCATGAGTGCGTGAAGACCTAGAAAATCGAAGCCGATTTTCCACGGGTATGCGCCTCCTTTACGATGTGTCGTTCTTTTGATTATACAGTATTCAATGAATCGGCAAAAGGGCGGCTCAGCCGTTCTTCATACTGAATTCATCTGCGAGCTTGAAGGACACGTCCTTCACTTCTAATCCGCTTAACGCGAAATAGAGCTGGAGATAATTATGCTGGTTCAAGAAGAAGACCTGCTTCGTCTGCGTCACCCATTCTCCGTCCGTCCCATTAAACGTGAACGTCGCACCCGGGATATTGTTCGCAAATAATGTCACCGGCATCTGTGCCAACTCTCCCGCGTTCGAACGGGCAGTCAACGTGATGTCATACGTCCCCGTTTGGTCGACCGAGATAGCGAAGACGTGTGTGTTTCCAGTCGAGGTATCGATTCCTGACAAATCCACATGTTCCCCGTTTTCGAGATGTTGGTAATCCAACTCAAATGTATCCTGTTGATTCATCTCATCCTCAAAGCCGAGCACCTCGACTGAACCGTCATGAATCCCGAGAAGACGCTCCATCGCCGGTGATTTCAAGATGAACGTACAAATATTGCGCGCGCTCCGCAACAACTCGCCCCGTGTGACAATCCCTTCTTCGAGTGATGCCATCGTGTTATCCTCGAACGAGTTTAGGTCCGGTCGGTCGACGACCATGTACAAGTCGTTTTGTGAGCGAACCATCGCTGCCGTATTTTGACGATTGGCCGACTCATCCTCACGGAAGTTCACTTTTGCCCACCAGTCTGTCATGACGATGCCTTCAAAGCCCCACTCATCACGTAAGATACGCGTATTTTGATCGTATAGACCAGCCGTCCAGATCCCGTTGACCGCGCCGTATGTCGTCATGATGGACGATGCGCGTCCTTCTTTCACGGCCATCTCGAACCCTTTCAAATAAATCTCGCGTAACGCCCGCTCCGAGACGACCGAGTCGATATCGTGACGATGCGCTTCTTGGTTATTGGCGCTGAAGTGTTTGAGCGTTCCCGTCACCCCGACACGATGCATGCCGTTCAATTGAGCGACCGCCATCTTCCCAGTCAAATGCGGATCTTCCGAGAAATACTCGAAGTTTCGACCATTCAACGGGTTACGGTGAATGTTCATTCCTGGTCCGAGCAACGTGTCGACGCGGTTTTTTCGCATCTCAAGCCCAGTCATCTCAAACAAGTCTTCGACGAGATCGACGTTGAACGTGGAAGCCAAAAGCGTCCCGTTCGGAAGTGCGAACGCCTTCGTCCCGATATCCATGCGAATGCCTGATGGACCGTCGGCACAACACGCAGCTGGAATCTCAAGCTCGTTCAACCGGTCGGACACACCGCCAAACGCAGCTGCTGTCCCCGGCGTGACACGCGGTGAGTTCATCCCTTGTCCGCGGACAATCGCAGCCAAATCTTCATCCGTCAACTGATCTAGAAATGCGTCGAGCGAAGCCTTTTCATGATACACATCGCTCAATTTAATGCCTTGGTCACCCGTGAACACTCTAGTCTCAGGGCGTTCTTCCAAATAACGTGTCTCGACGTCAACGGCGCGAAGCGGCGTCGACTCGTAGCCTACTTCAAATCCTTTTTCGCCCTGAATCGGTTTCATCCGTTCGAACGGGAGGACGGGCGCCATATTTTCACTTAACGTCTCGAGGACACGTTGCTCCTGTTGCTCGACTTCGAGAGCGAGTGTAGCCGAACGCACATCCGTTCCGACGTGTAACCGATACGTTCCTGCCTCTAAAACGAAGCTCGATTCATGACCCGTCACGCCAGAGTCGTCATAGCTCGCAAAGTCAGTCATGTGGACGTTGAAAGAAAGGGTTTGCCGCTCGCCCGGTTCAAGAAGCAAGGTTTTCTCGAACGCCACCAATGACCGGAGCGGATTCCCAAGCTTCCCTTGCGGTTTCTCGACGTAGAGTTGGACGACTTCTTTCCCGTCACACTCACCCGTGTTCGTCACTTCCACCTCAACCGTTAAAACGCCATCTACCTCTGCCGTACGCTTCACTTCCGTATTGAACGTCGTGTAAGACAGTCCGAATCCGAACGGGTATAAAACGTCATCTTTCGCGAACGTCTCGAAGTAGCGATAACCGACATAGATATCTTCCTGATAAATTCCTTTATCCGCGTGACCGAAGTTCTTCGTCGACGGATAATCCTCGATGGATCGGGCAATCGTATCCGTCAGTTTCCCGGAAGGACTCACGTCTCCGACGAGCACGTCGACGAGTCCTTTTCCACCTTCCATCCCACCTTGCCATGCATAGAGGATGGCACTCGGCTCCTTCGCCCACTTCATGTCGATGATGTTCCCAACGTTCAACACGACGACCGTCTTGTCGAAGCGTTTCGTCACGCGCTCGATCATCGCGTGTTCGATATCCGTCAATAAGTAACTACCCGGATCGGCCGTGTTGTCACGGTCTTCTCCTGCCGTACGTCCAATCATGATGAGGGCGACATCTGATTCTTGTGCCGCCTGTTCGACGAGTTCGTCCGTTACGTCCATCTCTTGTTGCGACCACGGTTCACCGGCCCAACCGACACCTTGGTCGAACGGATTCTCCTTCACCCATTCCTCATACGTCGCATAGAGCGATTCATTGATGTGAATGTCTGGGCGCTCGCGTAGTGCCTCAAGCGGTGTCGTGACGTGCCCGACGTTCACCATCCCACCGGATCCCGTACCGCTCTTATAGTAATGGAACTGGCTACGACCAAATACGGCTAGCTTCGTTCCTGACTGTAATGGGAGGGTCTTCTGTTCGTTTTTGACTAACACGACACCTTCCGCGACCGCTTGACGTGCCAATTCCTCATAACGAGTCCAATCCAATGTATACTGTTTCATTTCGTCAGCTCCTTAAGTCCTTTTGCGATTTCATTCATACAATCGTCTGCCTGTGGATAGTCTCCCAACTTGTCCATGAAGGCATGGTCCATCCCCCGATATGGAATGAGGCGTGTCGGGACGCCCGCTCGTGCCAGTTTCCGCGCATACGCCTCCTCTTCGAGTCGTAAGTAATCGTACTCCGCCGTCACAATCAAAGTCGGTGGTAGGCCTGAGACATCGTCTGCGAATAATGGTGAGACGAGCGGATGCGTGACATCCACCTCCCCTTGAAGATAGAGGTCATTTAAGAGCGAATCCGAGTCGGCGAGGGCGAGCACGACACCTCGAACCAGGTCGTGATGGTGTGAGATATCGTACGCATCGAGCGTCCATTCAAAATCATCTGTCGGAATCGATCCCAGATTGACGACAGGATAGACGAGTGCTTGATAACAAATGCGCCCCTCCCCTCGTTCTTGTTCCATCAGACAGCAAGCCGTCGCCAAATTTCCTCCGGCACTGTCTCCGGCGACGCCGATTCGGTCTTTCAGGATGTTCAACTCATTCGCATGTGCGTGTACCCATTCAAAGGCGCGGTAACAGTCATTCAATCCGGCCGGGAACGGATGCTCCGGGGCAAGACGATAATCGACGGAGATGACGACCGCGTTCGCCCGTTCCGAAAGCAATTTACAAGGATTTTCGACCGTATCAAGCGTTCCGCCGAAGAAACCGCCACCATGGAAGAAGAGGATGGCTGGGATGGCTTCAGTATGATGCGGACGATACAGACGAACCGGGATGTCACCATCCTCACTAGGAATCATGAGATACTCGGTTTTGATATCAGTCGTCGTCTGATCCCGGTTCGGCCACCCCATGCTGGCACGTGCCACCTCGAGGTCAAATGCTGTATCCGGTTCATCGTGTGAAGAATGATTTGCGGTCAACGTCGCAAAGACGCGTGGATCAAGGTCACCGGTACGGTCTGAATCCGGTATGGGTTTGATGATGGTTTCGAGGTGGTTTGTTCTCGTAAGTTGCTGATGCTGATTCAAATAATCCATGAGATTTTCATAACTGTGTTTCAATATGTAGACCCCTTTCACCAGTACTTATTTTTATATGAAATTGGCTTTCCTAATGCCTTTCGGTCTATAATGGACTGTATTGCAAATAGACATTGAAATTTTCTGAAGCAGAAGTTTTCACGAAAGAATGAGGTTACCCATGAACAAACAGCAATTCACTGATTATCGCCTGAGCGACGAGATCACGCGCGCGCTAGGCATTATGAAATACGAATCACCGACTGAGGTACAACAGCAGGTCATCCCGCGTGCGCTCGAGCGCGAAGACTTAATCGTCAAAGCACAGACGGGAAGCGGAAAGACAGCTGCTTTCGGGATTCCGGTCATCGAGCTCATCGACTGGTCCGAAAATAAACCCCAAGTGCTCGTCTTGACACCGACACGCGAACTCGCCGTTCAAGTACGGGAAGACATGACGAACATCGGACGTTTTAAACGAATCAAAGCGACTGCCGTCTACGGGAAAGAACCGTTCTCGAAACAGCGTGAAGAGTTGAAGCAAAAGACACATATCGTCGTCGGTACGCCAGGTCGTGTCATGGACCATATCGAGCGTGAGACCCTCTCACTCGACCGCGTCGAATACTTGATCATCGATGAAGCGGACGAGATGCTCAATCGAGGTTTCCTCGCCGACGTCGAGAAGATTCTTCAACAGTTGCCGAAAGACCGCGTCACGATGGTCTTCTCTGCAACATTCCCACAAGATATCGAACGTCTCTGCCAGAAGCATATGAATACTCCGGCACGTGTCGCGATCGAATCGACCGGCATGACCGCTTCGACAATCGAGCACCGCCTCCTACCGGTTCACCGGAACGAGAAACTGGCTGTGCTTCAAGACATCACGGTCGTCGAGAACCCGGACAGCTGTATAATTTTCTGTCGGACAAAAGAGAACGTCGACACGGTGTACGCCGAGCTCGACAAAGCCGGTTACTCGGCTGAACGCCTTCACGGCGGACTCGAGCAAGAGGACCGTTTCGCCGTCATGAACGGATTTAAGATGGGTAACTTCCGCTACCTCGTGGCGACAGACGTCGCAGCACGTGGAATCGATGTCGACAACGTCGAACTCGTCATCAACTATGACGTTCCTGTCGAAAAGGAAAGTTACGTGCACCGGACAGGTCGTACCGGACGCGCCGGCAAACAAGGAACGGCAATCACGCTCATGACCCGTCAGGAAGAACGTCTCATCGGAGCTATCGAATCATACGTTCAATTCGAGATTCCGATGATCGATGCGCCGACAGAAGCGGAAGTTGCAGCTAACCAAGATGCCTTTGAGCAGAAGTTGAGCGGACGACGCGTCGTTCGAAACAACAAGACAGCTCGTATTAACCAGGACATCATGAAGCTTCACTTCAGTGGCGGGAAGAAGAAAAAACTTCGCGCCGTCGACTTCGTCGGAACGATCGCCAAAATCCCTGGCGTATCCGCTGACGACATCGGAATCATCACAATCAATGATCAGATGACGTACGTCGATATTCTGAACGGAAAAGGTTCAATCGTCCTTCAAGCGATGGAGACGACGCCGGTCAAAGGGAAGAAATTAAAAGTAAGCAAAGCGCGTAAATAATACAACTCTAGCCTCAAAGATGATATTCGTCTTTGAGGTTTTTTGTTATTTCACAAATTCCGAAAGCGCTTTCGATAAACACTAAAAAAATATAGTTTTTAGAAAACGTTTTCACCTGAATCATACCTGTATCAAAGTTTAAATTCAACCTTCCTCACTTGATTGTCAAAAAAGAGCCCAAGGTTTACATCTTGGACTCTTAGCTTGAACGTTCACTTATGAACACTGCAACATGCTCGATTAGTCTAACGACTCTTCCGAGATGAGTTTGAACCCTTCAATCTCCGTCTCCTCTTCCACTTCAATCAACAAGCACGGTTTCCCCTTATAGTTCACTTGCTTCACGTATTTCAAGTCTTGTGGACTGACGGAAATATTGGCCACTTTCGTATTGATTTTAATCGACTTTGACGTATACTTCGGAACGACACTCGTCGCTTTCATCTCATATTTCGTATCGTCGACGACTTGCTTGAACGCCTGCTCGACTTTCTCCGTCGTCACATCTTCCACACCACTCGCCCGTAAGACGACCTCGACGGCACGGGAGTCGAGCATCGCTACTCTCTCTTCTTCCTGTTCGTTCTCTTCTTCGGCGACAATGATTTGATTGATCTCATCATAAACGGTCGCGAGAGTCCGGGAATTGACTTCTTCTCCGATGACCGCTTTGACCACTTCTTCGAAGACCGCCTTCTCTTCCACTGCCGTGACAATCTCCGAACCGTTCAACACGTTCTCAATGAACTTCATATCCGGTTGATGCGCTTTGTGTGCCGAATAAAGCACATGGTTCACATCGGCCGCGTTGTCCGTGAAGCACGGGAATAAGAATCCGCCGATCGGCGCCTCGAGTTTGATGATCGGATTCACAATCAAGCTGGCTTTGAACTCCCGCTCGACGAAGTCAAAGACGAGTGATTTTTTCGGAAGCTCTGTCGGGCTGATGCTGCCGAGGATGAACTTCGTCGTATACACCTCATCGTTCGCGTGAATCTCAGACTCTTCCGAGTACCGGTTCGTCGGCTTATTATAATTCCCCCGGATGAACGTCACGACCATATCCTTCTCAAACGGCGTGTCTTTCACCATCTTCAACGCGATGCGTTGCATATAGTCCGTCCAGACGTCGGTCTCTTCCGTACGAAGTCCTTCATACAGCAAGCCTTGCGTATGGTCGACTTGACCTTCCTCAGGATATTGGAACTTCACTTCGAACAGTTTTTCATCAAGTTTTCCACCGAGCACTTTTTTGAAGTTCGTCAAAAACAGCTCCTGCTGCTCTTCTTCTAAGAATGGGAACGGACGCAACTCTTCGTAATAAATCTCATTCGTTTCCTGTCGGATGTAAATCGTATATAAGTCAGCAATCTTTAGCTTTGTCGCATTTACTTTAAACTGTCGGCGAATCGCCGCAATCTCTTTCTTGTTCATTCCATCCACCTCTTCTTTTCTCTCCATCCATGTCATCCATTATACCAGTCCTGATCGCTCACTAGTTCCAAAGAAATAACACCATGTCCCTTGCTGATACTGGAGAAGGATTTGTGACAGTCTTTCTAATCATTTTGCAGATTTTCACGCTTTTTCAAAATCGTCCTGTGTATGATCAAGTTGGATTTATTGCGTAATGTTTGTCTCACTAGTTGTTTAATGAAAGGTTGCCCACTTGCCTCGCAAGTGTTCATTCCAAATACATAGTAGGAGGCTTTTTATGTTGAAGAAACTCATGTCTGTCGCACTTGTCACCTTGCTCGTCTGGATCTCCGCATCGTTTGACGCGACACCGGTCTCTGCATTTCCACCGAACATCCCATCGAAAGCGGACGCACTCACGAAACTGAATGCCCTCACTGTCAAAAATGAAGGGTCGATGACGGGGTATAGTCGTGACCTCTTCCCGCACTGGTCGAGTCAAGGAAGCGGTTGTAACACGCGTCACATCGTCTTGAAACGAGACGCTGACTCGGTCGTCGACGAATGTCCGGTTGCGACTGGCTCATGGTACAGTTACTATGACGGAATCACGTTCACCTCAGCCTCTGACATTGATATCGACCACGTCGTTCCGCTCGCTGAAGCATGGCGCTCTGGGGCAAGTAGCTGGACGACGACCAAACGTCAAAGCTTTGCGAACGACTTAAACGGTCCTCAATTGATTGCGGTGTCCGCTTCATCGAACCGTTCAAAAGGAGACCAAGACCCGTCGACATGGCAACCCCCTCGCACTGGGGCGCGTTGTGCGTATGCGAAGATGTGGGTCGAGACAAAGAGTCGTTGGGGCTTGAGCCTTCAATCCGCAGAGAAGTCAGCACTCACGACAGCCATCAATGCTTGCAGTTACTGAGTGAGAAAAGGAGTCTTCGAATGAACGAAATCACTTCGATCTTTAAGGCAACCCACGGTGTCATGACGGAAGAAGTCGGTGTCATCAGTGGTGAGTTGGAACTGACGACGGCGTGTCAGGAAGATGGTTCCTTGACACTCCACATCACGTACGTCGGAGCGAAAGATGTATATACGCTCCCCGGCAGTCCCTATCAGCTTCATGACCCGAACGATCATACTGTCATCCATCAGATGCTCGTGAATGTTCTCGAACGGACTTAAAAACATCGCCAACTCCGGATTAAGGGGTTGGCGATGCTTCGTCTTTCCGATATTTCGTTAACAAGTCTTTCGGTATATGACAATAATCTTCCGGGCAACGTGTCAGGCGGTCCTGATGCTCGTCCGCACTTCGCGCATAGTTCGTGAGCGGCTTCACTTCAACAGCAATTCGATCCGCATCCGATCGTCGATCAATAAACGCTTGCGCCTCCATCAAGTGTCGTGACTCCTCACTGTAGACACCCGTCCGATACTTCTCGCCGACATCGATTCTTTGTTGATTGATGCTGTATGGGTCGATGATTTCAAATAAATAGCCCATCAAATCATTGACCGTCACCACGTCCGGATCGAAAGTCGTTTTGACACATTCCGCATATCCGTCATATTCCCCATCCAACGTGTCCGTCGTCCCATTTGCCCGACCTGCTTCGGTCGAGAGGACGCCGGGTAACGTCTTCACGAATGCCTGGACGCCCCATAGACATCCTCCGGCTAAATAGATTGTTTCGATTGGAATCACTCCTCATCTTATCCGTTTATGTATCACTCCTTTAGTAACTCTTGAATTGCTTCTACAATCAAGTGTGGCTCATCTTTTTGGATATAATGTGCGCTCTGCTCCGCAATTACAAATGAGGCATTTGAAGATATTCCCGTCATTTCTTTTTGTAAGACATTCCATAGCCTCTGATTTTCTGTGGAATAAAAGTCTTTCTTTCCTGCTGATATGATAATTGTCGGGATTGAAAGATTAAAATTTGCTCGTTTCACTTGGTGCAAACTTTCTATAAAATCAGCATAGTTTCCTTCTCGTAGAAACTGTTTATGATATGCGTTTTGAAACTCTTGTGACATGGTCGGAAGAAATCGTTCACGATAATCACTTGGTGTCGTGTCTACTAGCACAAGACCCGTCACCTCATTTGGATATTCAGATGCGAACAATTGCATGTTGATGCCTCCGAACGAATGATCGACTAAAATGAACGGAGATGCTATATCCAACTGTTTGATCAGTTGGTGCAACTCTCGAACCATCTCCTTACTTGTTCTTTGATTCATACTAGTCCCGCTTTTGCCTAGACCTGCCCTGTCATAAAGAAGGACATTGGCATAGCTCGACACTTCATCCGCCACCTGTCTCCAAGTCGTAGAATCATCGCCATATCCTGCATCCATAATGATTGTCACTTGCTTTGAATGGTGTTGAATATACTCTGCATATAACACACAGTCCTGAATTTGTACCATTTGCTGGTGGATCATGGCTTTCTCCTCACTTCGTCCTTTTAGCTATCATATAGCATAAAAAAATTGATGGACAGCCGCCCATCAATTTATAAATACCCCAATCGCTTCAAATCTTCATAGACAAGCGTAGACAATAACTTCCGCCCGTCCCCATTCAAATGGTCCGGGTTATGGAAGAAGGATTGTTTGTGAATGAACCGTTCGTCCCCCATGTAGTTGAGGAATGGGACATCGATATCCAGTTTTTCTAAATGCTGAAATACGAGGCGTTCCATGACCGCTTCGTCGAAATACGCATGATACGACGAATGGACCGGCTCTATCGCTAAGACGACGCGATAGCCTTGCTTCTTGCAATAGTCGATGATGTCTTGTAAATATGCCATATTCTCTTCAATCTCGTGATTGTTCACGGCATTCTCGTATTGAGCGGCGACTTCCTCATACTTACGCTCGGAATAATTCAGCCCCCCATTCTCCCATGGCTTATGCGCATCAAAGCGAAAATCTCGGATTTCCCGGGAAATGGCAGCGTAGGCACTCCCACTGTTTAATGCAGGGAAGCGTTCGTGCGTATAGTAGTTGAACCAACTGACCGACTCCAAGTCTTCCCGTTCCAAGACGCGATAGTAGTTTTCTTTCCGACCGACGTCCGAGTTGCTGAATGTGATTTGGGATAACGAGACAATCACGACCCCTCCTGGCTTCAGATGTTCATCGTATTCTTTTAACATCTTCAAGTCATATTCGATTGGCTGACTCGGTAACGCCAAATCCAGATGCGATAATCCAAGCGACTTAAATGAATACCCGTACATCGCATGGGACGTCCCGAGATTGATGATGTCGACCGGGTGAGGGTCTTCCTTGAAGGCAAGGACAGCTCGGTTATTATTATATTCCCACGACTCTTTCACGAACTCGTTGACGGGAATGAAGATTGCGATGATGACGAGTAATACGACACCTATTTTGATTCCTAAACGCTTCATGCTAATTCCTTTCCATCCATCTTAGAACCCACCGTATACAAATCCTTGGCTCGACACGCCAAATAAGAACGCTGAGATAATCAAGAACAAGTTGATGGCCACGCTCGTCACGGCAGACTGACGTGCCATCCAATCCCAAGCCGAACCTCTCGTCCGCTCGATATGTTGGAACAGATGAACGACGACAAAGACGACGAGGAAGATGATCAAATCGAGCAATGAGAAGATTTGAATCGCCTGCATCATGCCTGACGGTGCCCACGAAGACGGTGTCACATATAGTTTAGCGTGCGAGAACGCTTCTGCCATCGAATGTGATTGGAAGAAGACTCGTGAGAAACAGACGAGCTGGAACGTGATGGCGATTTTCCACCACCGATGCAGTGTCGGCGCACGGTCAAATCCGACCCATGACGCCATTTTTTCACGCTGCTGTTTCGTATGGTCACCGAAGACGCGATAGATTCCATGAATGAGTCCCCATAAGACGAAGTTCCATGCGGCTCCGTGCCAAATGCCACTTACTAAAAACGTTGCAAGGATGGCACCATAAATCTGCTCGCGCTTCTTCTTTCCTTTCGCGAGCGGCATGAAGATATAATCCCGTAGCCACATCGAAAGCGTGATATGCCAGCGGTTCCAGAAGTCGGCGATTGATACGGCGAAGTGCGGCTGCTTGAAGTTTTCCGATAAGCGAATCCCGAGTAAGCGTGCACAGCCGATGGCGATGTCACTGCATGCCGAGAAGTCCGCGAACAATTGAATCGAGAACAACATCGTCGCGAGCACAATCTCTGAACCGGTCGGGTCCGAACTATTGAATACACTTGCAACAATCGGGGCCAACCGATCGGCAATCAATGTCTTCTTGAAGAATCCCCAAATGATGCGCTGGATGCCGTAGCTGATGTTGTCGTAGTCGAGATGTTGCTCCGTCTTCAACTGTGGCAACAGTTTTTTCGCCCGCTCGATCGGACCTGCCACAAGTTGCGGGAAGAAGGCGAAATAGACCGAGAAATAGCCATAATGACGCTCCGCCTTTTGCTTCCCGCGCGAGACGTCCACGACGTAACTGATAGCCTGGAACGTATAGAACGAGATGGCCAATGGTAAGACGATTTCTTTATACGGGACGTCATAATCAAATCCGCTCCATGTGGCAAATGAACGGAGCGAATCATTGACGAAATTAAAATATTTGAACCAGCCGAGGAAGAAGACGAGCACCGAGACACCGACCCACATTAACCGTTTCTTCTGTTCTTTCCTCTCTTGCTTCTCAATCAAAATCCCGATGACGTACGTGAAGGCCGTACTGATCAGCAGGAGCGGGATGAATTGAATGCTCAACGTGGCGTAAAAGACATAGCTCGCCAACAAAAGGAGCACCCAACGGTATCGATGTGGAACCACATAATACGTTCCAACGATGAGGGTTAAAAATAAGAGAAATTCAATCGAAATAAAAGTCATATTTACCACCTGATGTTATGAAACTTGACGATGTACCGATTCCTCACAATCAGGTGGTCACAAGTTCTCGCTTCGGCAATGCAGCATAACGAATCTTCCCGAACGCATTTCGTGGAATCTCGTCAATCTGCATCACTCGAACACCTTTCACCTTGATTTGTTCTTTGATGATTTTTTGAATGCGTGCGACGTCATTTTGTAACGTATACACGTATAGCTGGTCGTCTTCCCCGGCACAGACGCAATCATGTCCATGCTCTCGAAGGAGCGCCTCCACTTCGTCTAGGCTGATTCGACTGCCATACAGTTTGATCATGCGCTTGATTCGGCCGACGATGAAGAAATATCCATCCTCGTCTCGATACGCCATGTCACCTGTTCGTAAAACACCGTGATTGTCATCACCTTTTGAAAGGTCCGCTAACGAGGTCGCATACCCAAACGACACGTTGTCGCCTTGATATACCAACTCGCCTGTCACGTTCGCCTCTTTGATGTCATTTCCGGCTTCGTCACGCAACGTGAGCGATCCACCAGGGATGGCAATTCCGATGCTACCTGCTTTTTTCGCATGCATCCGATCCGGTAAATACGACATCCGGGCCGTCGCCTCCGTCTGACCGTACATGATGAAAAATTGAATCCCTTTCTCTTCACATACCGTTGCGAAGTGCTGCGCAAGCTTCGGATCTAACTTGCCACCGGCTTGTGTCAACTTCTTCAGACTGGGGAGGTCGTACGTCTCAAACTTCAATCGTTTCAGCATCTCATAATGAAACGGGACCCCACCAAACGTCGTCGCCTTTTCGGCACGACACAGTTCCCAAAACTCCTTTTGAACGATCGAACGGTCTGTCAGGATGAGGGTCGCCCCTTTCAACAGATGACTGTTGATGATGGAGAGTCCATACGAATAGTTCATCGGAAGTGTCGTGATTGGTTTATCCGTCTGATTGATGTCGAGATAGTCGATGATGGATGAAGCGTTCGCCATCAGATTTTTGTATGTGAGGCGAACAAGTTTCGGACTTCCGGTACTACCTGATGTCGTCAACAGAAGGGCAAGCTCCTCATGAAGCTGGTGGCGAACCAATGTTTCGGTTTCAAATAAGGCGTAGCCACCATAGCCATAGAATGCATCTAACGAGTTCGCCAAATCCTCCCTTGTCTCCGGAGCCCAGACGTGAGTCGGTTGATACCGTTCCATCAACTTCTGTAATTGTTCTACTGGAATATCTGCATCGAGCAAGACCGGGACGACCCGTCCACGGAGAAAGCCGATATATGCGAAAAGCGACTCGACTCGGTTGGCACATAAACAAAAGACGAGCGACCGTTCGCCGACTTCCTGACAAATCGAGTCCCCGACTTCCAACATCTCTTTATATGAATAAGAGCGGTCCGCATAGACCGCCTCACGATTCGTGTACTGCTCGAGTGTTTGAAAAAGCGTCATGATTGGATGTCCACACCGAGGCGTTGTAACAACGCAATACCAGACTGATACGAATGGAACTCTGTCATTTCATCCGAGTCGATATAGACGTCAAACGCGTCCTCGATTTCGGCGATGAGGGTCATATGTCCAATCGAATCCCACTCTGTCGATTCCCCGAGCTTCATCTCTTCAAGGACCACATCGTCCTCTAGTTCCAATCCATTTCGAAATGCCATGTTATATGCTTCAAGCGTGCTCATTGTATTCATCCTTTCACATTCACTCAACCTTATTCGATTCCATCTATTCTTACCAACTGATAATGATAATCATTTGCCTTGTGATTCTATCACAATTTTTCGAAATCCTCAATTCTTCATAGGAGATAAAGCTTGAAGTTGAGCGATTTTTTGTATGAAAAAGACCACATCATTATGATGCAGTCTCAGGAGATGATAAAACATATTCGAGTTGTAAGTCGAGTGGTTCTGCCTCGTAGACTTCTGGCACGATTTCTTCGGCTAACGTACATCCCATCGCTTTGTAGAAATGATACGTATCAACGGCCGGATTCGCCCCGATGTATAGTTTTTTCGCACTCCGCTCGATTGCTGCCTGACAGACACGTTCAAATAATCGCTTTCCGATTCCCTGACCTCGGCAAGGACGACTCACATGAATGAAACCCAAATTCAAATACTGGCCATCCGTTCCGAGCGGTTGTCCGTTCAGTCCGGCAAAGCCGAGTAACGTTTCACCATTTCGGATTGCAACAACAACTCCGCCACGATCGATGTAGTAGTTGAGAATCTCGATGACCTGTTTCTTTTTCGCATCGTCCCATTCATCAATATAGTACTCGTCTTTTTGATAAAGCTCACCATTTGAATCCACGGCATAGATACGATGCGTTTCCTGAAAACGTTCGAAGGTGTTTAGAAAGTTTGGATCTAGTCGATTTGTTAGGAGGTGAATCGCAGCGTTCATCGTAGTCTCCTTGTGGTAAAATTTTCAATCCTGTATAGCTTCTGTCAGACGAATCATTTGAAGTTCTGACTTCGCCGAATTGATAGAAGAGATTGTTTCATTAGAACGTTTAGCCAAATCCTCCGGTAAATTTTTCAATCGTTCAGACGATTCATCAAGCTCTTTCATAAATTGTTCATGTTGGCTTTGATCAATCTTAGTCACTCGTTTCTTCTCTTTCCAAAATTGCAGAGATTGGATTACTTTTTCACTTGATGATTGAAAAGAATGATAGGTAGCGACAGCTTTGTTTACTTGTAAAAGAACTTTTGAAGAGATTTCTAATGCATCATGTGCCTCCACAGTTGAGTTCCGAATATCTTCAATTTGATAAATTAATTCAGAATCCAGTTCTTTTTCCATCTTAATTAAAACAGCTGAATCTTGCGACGTTTGATACTCACTATATATTTTCTCAATGCGCTCACGGGTGTCATTCATATCTGCTTTTACTTTTGAAAGATGCTCTAATCGAAATAAAACGGCGTCCAGTTCAGTCAAAGTACTATTTGCATTACTTACATAGCCACTAATCCTACTTAACAACGGATGATTAACCACGCTGTTTATACTCGACAAAAAAAGAGTAGCTGAATCAACTTGATCCAGTACCTTTCGAACGGAAAATAGATTTTCATTTACTAGCTCAATTTGAGTGACAACCTCAGATAAATCTTTCTCGTACTCCTTCAAATCGTCTAAAATTTTTGGGGTTTCTTCTTCAATGACGGCGAGTGAATCTTGTTGCATCTGTTCAATTTTCATTTGAGAGGATTGATCTGCAAAGACTTTTTCTGATTCAGACTGATTTAACTTGCTCACTACGTAACTTACTGAACCTGATACGATAAGCGATGAGACAAGCGTAATCGGTAATAAATACCGTTGAAACGTAGAAGTCCGCTTTCTCGTCAATGTATCTTTTTTCGATTCCATATGTAACGAATCTCCTTTAAATATAATGAAAAAAATTATTTTTTGATGGTAATTATCTATATTGTAATGGCTGATTCTTACAACAACAATTGTATTTCTATTTTTAAGCAAGAAAAAAACCTGTATCTCATATAAGAAACACAGGTTTTGAAGTTATTTATGATACGGCTCCCTCAAAATAACCTGCAAATCTTAAATTTTTTACATACCAAAAAAAACAAACCATCAACTACAAGAAAACTACCGCAATTGATACTTTATTAAATCGTACTTACTAATGATACGGCTCTCCGTGAATTGTTTGAGTATCTGGTACCTAACACCAAACTCTACTCTCCGTTTGTTGTCACAAATCACGATCGCTCTTATGATAAGGAAGTAGGAGGAGAAAAAATGGATAATGAAAAAATTGGTCAATTAATTTATACATTACGGAAGGAAAAGGACATGACGCAAAAGCAATTAGCTGAGGCGTTATATTTATCGGACCGTACCATTTCAAAATGGGAAAGAGGCATTGGATGTCCCGATATTACACTTCTTCCTCATCTAGCAACCCTCCTTGATATTCCAATAGAAAATTTACTAACTGGTGAAATCAAAACAGTAGATGTAGTAGGAGGAAATATGAAAAACTCAAGTTATTATGTATGTCCAAACTGTTCAAATATAGGATTAGCAACAGGAAATTTCGTCGTTTCTTGTTGTGGAAGAAAATTAGATGCTTTAGTCGCAACAAAAGCAAATGATGAACAAAAATTAAAAATAGAAGAGATTGATATGCAATATTCGATTTCAGCCGAGCATCCTATGACAAAGGATCATTATGTATCATTTATTGCACTTGCAACAGGAGACCAAATTCAAATATATAAACAGTTTCCAGAATGGGCGTTACAAGTAAATATTCCAAAGAAAAAACATGCGAAATTACTTTGGTTTGATACACGAGACGGATTGCTTTATCAATATATTTAATGGTTAAAAAAATTAATTATAAACACCTAGAACAAATTTATTTGCACCGTTAAAGATTTCTCCACCTTTTGCTGGACCCTCAGTAAAAGCTGAATTATCACCGATGTATAATGTAATTACCTTACATTTAAAGACATATTAAACATCTAATAAGGTTCATGAAAAACCCATAAATGATTTGTAAAGGCCGATTTTCTATAAAAAGAAAATCGGCCTTAGTTTTTTCTTTTTTCGGAATCCTCAACTTAAATATCTATTTAGAATATGTTACGCCCTCCTCTAAATCACCTGCAAATCTTCAATCTCTTACAAACAAAAATAAACCACCAACTACAGTAAAACCACTGTCATTGATGATTTATTTAAAACCGCGCTTACTTGTGGTACGGTTCATTCCGATTAATCCGATATGCCCGATAAATCTGCTCACACAACACGAGCTTCATGAGTTGGTGGGGGAACGTCATCTTCGAGAACGAAATCGTATCATCCGCTCGCTTCATCACATCGTCCGACAAACCGAGCGATCCTCCGATGACGAAGGCGATTTTACTCTTTCCATACGTCGCGAGTTGATCGAGTTCACGGGCGAACTCTTCGCTCGTCCGCTGCTTTCCTTGAATCGCCAAGGCGATGACGTGCGTATCTGGGGATATCTTCGCCAAAATCCGTTCGCCTTCCTTTTGTTTTACTAGTAACATATCTGCCTCACTCAAATGCTCGGGTGCTTTTTCGTCTGAGACCTCGATTTCCTGCACTTTTGCGTAGGCAGAGAGCCGCTTTGTATACTCGGCAATTCCTTGTTTTAAATATTTTTCTTTCAGTTTGCCGACCGTGATAATTGAAATATTCATCCAATTCTTCCTTTTTCCACAGTTTTTTTGGAGTTATCCATAGGGTTATCCACAGAGTTATCCACAAATCCACATGTTGATAATTAGTTTTTGCTTGACACAATATATGTTGCGTCAGCTTCACAGAACTCACATGTCACGTGTTCACTTGTGGATAATTCCTCCAACAGTGGGTATTCACCTGTTTCATCCACAATGATGTCTAAAGCGATTTCAACATGTTCCTTGCATACTTTTTTTTCCACAGTTTTTCCTCCTTAAAAAAGAAGCGTCGCCGCTTCTTTATGTTGCTTCAGTTAATGTCGCCTCGGTTTCGCTTGCTTCCCCGCGACGTAAATACTCAATGGAGATTGTATCACCGACCGTCGCGTCCCGATACAACGCATCGCGTAAATCGACGTATCGTTTGATCTCCCGGTCTCCGATTTTCGTAATGACATCTCCAACACGTAGTCCCGCTTCTTCAGCCGGACTACCCGGTGTCACTTCTTCGACGAAGACACCGTCTTCCTGGTCGAAGGAGATTCCATACTCTTCTCGGACGTTTCCGGGTACAGCGATGACTTCCTGAATCGTGACACCGAGCTGTGCCCGCGTCACTTTGCCGTCGCGTTCTAACATGTCAATGACCGGTAGCGCCACGTTGACGGGAATGGAGAATCCAACCCCTTCTACGCTCGCCTCGGCGATTTTCATCGAATTGATTCCGACGAGCTCTCCACGAATGTTGATGAGGGCACCACCCGAATTCCCCGGGTTGATGGCCGCATCCGTCTGAATGACTTCCGCGTTATAATCCATTAAGCCGTCGCTGTTCGTATCGACCGGCACCGTCCGCTCGACACCACTGACGATACCACGGGTGACCGAGTTTGAGAAGACACCGAGCGGATTTCCGATGGCCATGACGGTCTCGCCAGCTTGGAGAACGGTGGAGTCCCCGAGGACAATCGGCTCCACATCGATGTTTTTTGGTAACTCGACCTCAGCGACAGCCAAGTCGTTGAGCGGGTCTTCGCCTAAAATGGTTGCCGATGCGATTTGACCATCGGAAAAGGCGATGTTGACCTCGTCCGCTTCTTCGATGACATGGAAGTTCGTGACGATATAGGCCGTGTTTCCTTCTACTTTATAGATGACACCGGATCCTGCACCCGCCTCCCATTGCGAGTCCGAGGTGAACGCACGCTGGATATTGGTGATGCTGACGACGGACGGCTTCGCCCCAAGGACAGCGGTCGTGACGTCCGATTCGGTGACGGTGACGGCCTGTTCGGTCCGCGTCAGTTCATTCGTCACAAAACGAGAGGTCGGCGAATCCCAGAGCATCACGATGACAAAAAACAAAGCCGCTCCTAAGAATCCGCCAACCCCTCCGAGTAACAACGGTTTTATATTTGGTCTCGGCTTATGGCGTACGTGCTCCTCTTGCTTCGGTCGCCATTCGCTCCGAGACGGATACGTCGATTTCTCTTCTGTTGCTTCGTGTACTTCAGGTTCGACGTCTTGAGGTTCATACTCATGGTGTCTCTCTTCGTTCACGACGCGTCCCCCCTTCAAGACAGTGTGATACCTGTCTTTTCCCAAGTTTCCTTATAAAGAAACGAGTGAAGTGGGGATTGTCGGGTCCGTGTCGCACAATTTGATTCGACCTAAGTCGACGTCTCGCATGCCGAGTGTTTGTGAGACGCTCATCTGTGCGAGCTCTTTCATGTTGTTGTCTTTACTTAAATGGGCCAAATAGATCCGTTTCGTGCGGTCACCGATGACCTCACTCATCGCGATGGCTGCATCCTCGTTCGAGACGTGGCCATAGTCGCCGAGGATTCGTCGTTTGACACTCCATGGATAACGCCCCATCTGCAACATCGAGACGTCATGGTTCGACTCAAAGATGAAGTCGTCCGCTCCACGGATGATTCCTTTCATCCGGTCCGAGACATAACCCGTGTCGGTGATATGGGCCAATCGTTTCCCGTCATGGGCAAACTGATAAAACATCGGGTCTGCCGCATCATGGCTCACGTTGAACGTCTCGATTTCAATATCCCCGAACTGTTTCACATCTCCGACTTCGATTTGAAACTTCAAGGCAGGATCAATCTTTCCAATCAGTGATTCCATCGCCGCCCATGTCTTCGCATTCGCATAAATCGGTAAATTATACTTACGTGCTAATATCCCGACACCTTTAATATGGTCGGAGTGCTCATGGGTGACGAGCAGTGCGTCGATTCCGTCAAATGACCGACCGATGGCTTCGATGCGCTGTTGCATCGCTTTTCCAGTCAATCCGGCATCGACGAGCAGCTTCGTCCGTTCCGTCTCGATATAGAGGGCGTTTCCGGTCGACCCGCTCGCTAACACACTATACTGTAAAGTCACGCAATCACTCCTTTCATTCTTTCGTTTCAAACTCCACGTGCTCGACTGTTCCATCGATTGCATTGACGAAGTAGACTTGATCATCAATTCCGATCGACCAAAGCGGTGGCATGATGATCAAACTGCCAGAGCTGTCGAGCGGTAAACTGTAAAATCCGGTATTGATGGCCCGCATCTCCTGGTTCGGTTGGAAGTACTTCCGAGACGCGAGTTGTGAGATGGCTTCACTAGCCGTCAACACGAGGTCATCTTGCGTTTTTGAGGAGAGGTCTTTTAAATGACGCTGTTTATAATCCGTCACTTCGAACGACTCGTTCAACTGAATGAGGATGAGGGACGGACCGATGTACATTTCCGTGCCACCCTCGACTTCAGGTGCTGAAAAAATCTTGTTGTCCTCGAATGTTTGTACGAAAGCAACCTGTCTCGTTTTTTCATCGTAGCGCCAGTAGGCGTACTCGTTTCCAAACGGAACATATTCCGCCACAAACGTCGAAGCGGTCGTCCGCAAATCCTTCGCATCGAGCGGGACGGGTTGTTTCAACTCGACTTCGAGTTGCATATTGTCGAGCGTCGTCGCGAGCTGCGCCTCCCGATTTTTCGTGATCATTGCAGCTGACATCTCTTCAGATGAACCCGTCAAATAGCCGATATCTCGACCCATCCGTGGCAATTTTGCCGGATCGACGTTCCGCTGGTCTAAAATCTGCGTGATCGAGGTGTTGTCATTCGTCACGACTTCGGTCGCCCATGTTTCCGTCAGCAATTGAAACAACAGATAGATGTTCAAGGCGAGGAAGGCGAAGATTAAAATCGTTTTCGCTTTACTCCAATCCACGATACATCATCCTTTCTGTCCAATCGTCTCCTTGATTGTATGGGACCCAACGGCCCGCCTCACGCACGAACCAGTTCGGTGAAAACGTCACATAGCGGCTTGTGTCCTCGTTATATTCGATCTCATAACCGATTCGAATCTCGGTCACGTTCTCAAATCGTCCGGAGTTGATGAGCGTACCGAGTACCTCATCCGCCTCAGCCAACTGTGTCGTGCCGACTGTGATCAGGCGATCGATTTCCAAGTGGTTACGTGTGATTGACCGGACCTGGGCCCCGTCGTTTTCCACACGTAATGTGGATAAGTCGATGGCATCGTTGTTGATAAACGCCTCACGCTGACTGAAGACGGGATACCCTTTCACGTGAAAACGGAACACGGTCGTTTCAAATCCTTTATTGGCCGGTGTGATGGCATCGAATCGAAGGGACAGCCCTTGATTCTCAGACGCTTCATCGACCCATCCCCCGTGGAAGTTCACGAATTCCACAATGGAATCTAACCCGATTGCTGTATCACGCTCGGTGCTATTCCGAGACAGGTTTCGATAGCGACTGGCGTTCAGTTTCGCATCATATTCCGCCACACTGACACCGTTCGTCAACGCCCCGACCGAGCTTGCCGGGTCGACTTCTTGAACGTTCGGGTCACCTGGGAAGAACGTATCTCGCATCCAGTCGAGACGAGTGTCGATTTGAATCGACGACACGTCATACGCGAACAACTCATTCATCTCAGGTCCGACGACCGGGATATAATTCACGCGTTCATCCGTATACGTCACGCGCTTCATCGTTCGACTCGAGTTTTTTAAGAAAAGACTGTTCACATCGCCGTTTCCGACTTTCGTCAACTTCCCTTCCCAAATGGACTGGTCGCTCATGATGGCGCGGATGTTGAACGCACTGTCATCCATATAGATGAGGATTCGCTGTGGAATCTTCCCAGACAGACTATACGTTCCCGGAAGCATATAGCTGAGCGTGTCCGCATAGTAGGCCTCCGGTAAGATCAACTCCAGTCCCTCGTTGATATTCGTATAGAAACTCGGGACGTTTTTCACAGCGAGCGGCTTGAACTCACTCGCTTCAAACGAATCCCGAATGACACGCATCAGTTGCTTCGGTGTATTCTTTGAGGCGAACACAGCATTGTTGTCATGCACGACCGCTTGAACGGGAATGATGACCTGGTCCGCTCGACGCTGCAATGACTCGTCCACCGTCGTGAGTTGCGTTTCAGATTGGACGGCCTGATACGTGGGATGGTAGTCCCACAAGATGATGGTTTGAACAATCGAAGTGACGATTAACGTGAGCAAAATGAACGACTTCCACAGTTCCGGCTTTGCAATCGTAAACCGTTTCATCAATCATTCACCTCCACAATCGTATCGAACGGGATCGTGAAGTAAATCGTTGTACCTCTTCCAAATTCACTCTCTGCCCAGATGTCGCCACCGTGAGCAGATACAACTTCTTTGGCAATCGATAGACCGAGTCCTGTACCACCGATGTTACGCGCCCGCGCCTTATCGACACGATAGAAACGTTCGAAAATTTTCTTTAAGTTCGACTTCGGAATCCCGACCCCTTCATCCTTGATGCCGATGACGAGGCGTTTCGCCCGAAGCATCGTCCGGAACGTAATCGTCCCGCCTTCTGGTGAGAACTTGATGGCGTTCGTGATGATGTTGTCGATGACTTGAGTCATCTTATCTTGATCGGCATGCACGTAGACGCGACGCTTCATCAGTTTGCGACGGAATTGAATCGCATCCCCTTTCGTCATCTCATGACGGTCGATGATGTCGTTAAAGAACTGCACGAAGTCGAACTTCACTTTTTGCATCTTATATTCTTTACTGTCCATCTTCGAGAGCTGCAACAAGTCATTGACGAGGCGAATCATCCGCTCCGTCTCGTTTTGTGCCGTTTCTAAGAAACGTGGCGCCAATTCCTCATCCTGATAAGCACCTTCTGCAAGAACCTCCAAGTAACTACGCATCGTCGTGAGCGGCGTCCGCAATTCATGACTGACGTTCGCAACGAATTCACGGCGGTCCTGTTCGACCTGTTCTTGTTCCGTGACGTCATGCAGGACGACGATGAGACCTGTGATTGGTCCGCTATGTTTTTGAATCGGTGAGAAATAGGCACGAACGAGGAACAATTCTTCGTCCGTACTGAGGTCAATCAGTTTTGTCGGCATCGTGCCGTCTTCTGGAATGACGATTTCCTCTTCGAATGCGAGGAGACTTTGTAAGTTCGTCCCCATCGCCTCTTCTTCAGCGACTCCGATCATGTCGCGTGCCTGGTCGTTCATCAAGATGACCCGTAGCGAGCGGTCGGTCGCGACCACACCGTCGGACATGTTCTCAAGGACACTCGTCAAGCGGCGTCGTTCGGCTTCCGTCGTCGCGTTCGCCTCCATCAACTCGTCCGTCAATTCATTGAATGCGTAAGCGAGTTGACCGACCTCGTCATCCGAATACACTTTAACTTTTCGTGAGAAGTTCCCTTTCCGCATCTCGACGGCCTGCCTCCGCATATCGGCAATCGGTCGCGTGATGGTGCGCGATAAGAGAATTCCGAGGAACGAGGTGATGATAAGTGCGATCAACGTCCCTGTTGCGAGGATACGTGTCACTTGTTCCATCTGGTTGTAGATGGACTTCATCGATGCCTCGATATAGATCATCCCGGTCGTCGTACCGTCCACTTCCGACTTGATCGGAACGGCAACGACGCGCATTCGATCATTTGAATCTTCATAGACGAGCGTCTCTTGCGCCCCGCCTGTCGCGAATGACTTTTGAATGAACGTGCTCGCGGTCCGTTGTCCGACGAGACTTTGATTATTTTGGTTCGAGGTTGCCCGGACGACACTGTTCGTGTCGATGATTTGGACTTCTCGAATGTCGTCAGCTAGCGTCGTGCTCTCTGTAAATTCAGACAGCAGCTGATCCAGTAACTGGTTCAACTGCTGGTCCGTGGTCAAGTCACTCTCGTTCGCGGCAGTCCCCTCACTGATGTTATAGCTCAGTAGGTTCGCCCGGTCGACAAGTGACTGCGAGAAGTTGTTGATGTATTGCCGTTCCAAAGAACGCACAAAGTACACGCCGATGACTTGCATCGCAACGAGAATGAGCAGCGCATAGATGACGACGAGCTTCCACTGGATTGATTTAAAGAAGTTCGTCCGTTTCATCGTTTAATCTTCTTCTCCTGCCTTCAAATAATACCCGACGCCGCGACGCGTAATAATATACGTCGGAGTCGACGGGTTGTCCTCTACTTTTTCGCGAAGACGACGCACCGTAACGTCCACGGTACGCACATCACCGAAGTAATCATAGCCCCATACCGTTTGGAGCAAGTGCTCCCGCGTCATCACTTGCCCGATGTTTTGGGCGAGGTAATGAATCAATTCGAACTCGCGATGTGTCAATTCGATCTTCTCATCCCGTTTCGTCACCATGTACGAATCGGGATGAATCGTCAAGTCGCCGATCACGATATCGTTCGCGTTGGCTCCTTTTGCTTCTGGCGCCGGTGCTGTCGCATGACGTCGCATGTTCGCTTTGACACGGGCTAACAATTCACGTGAGCTGAACGGCTTTGTGACGTAATCGTCTGCGCCGAGCTCTAGTCCGAGTACTTTGTCGATCTCGGAATCTTTTGCCGTCAACATGATGATCGGCATATCGTATTTCTTCCGCACCTCACGGCATACTTCCATGCCGTCTTTGAGCGGAAGCATGATGTCGAGCAAGATGAGATCCGGTTGAATCTCTTCTACTTTGACGAGCGCTTCTTCGCCGTCATAGGCGACATGCACCTGGTAACCTTCTTTTTCAAGTTTAAACTTCAATATATCTGCGATTGGTTGTTCGTCATCTACCACTAAAATCGTACGATCCATTCAGTGAGTCCTCCTCTTATCATTAAACGTACATGCCTACATTGTAACTCTTTTTAAACCGCTTAGAAAGCGTGGTCCATTTCCGTGGAAATAGAAAAAGAGAGCCCGATGGCTCCCTTTCTTATGCTTCGTAAATATCACGCAAGATGACCGTCTGTTCACGAGCCGGTCCGACCGAGAAAGTCAACAACTCGATTCCTGTCAATTCCTCGATGCGACGCACGTAACGCTGTGCGTTCTCCGGAAGGTCTTCAAAGCGACGAACCCCTGTGATGTCTTCTGTCCAGCCAGGAAGCTCTTCGTATACCGGTACACACTTCTCAAGGACGCGGAAGTTCGGTGGATACTCGTCGAGATGCTTTCCTTCATACTCATATGAGGTACAAATCTTGAGCGTCTCAAGACCAGTCAATACATCGATGGAGTTGAGGCAAAGGTCTGTGATCCCGCTGACACGGCGTGAGTGACGGACGACGACCGAGTCGAACCAGCCGACGCGACGCGGACGACCTGTTGTCGTTCCATATTCTTTCCCGACTTCACGGATCGTGTGACCGATTTCGTCATCGAGTTGTGTCGGGAACGGACCGTCACCGACGCGTGACGTGTATGCTTTACAGACACCGACCACGTGATGAATCTTCGATGGTCCGATTCCAGCACCGCTCGATACACCACCTGACGCTGCGTTCGACGATGTGACGAACGGATACGTTCCATGGTCGATATCGAGAAGGACCCCTTGTGCGCCTTCAAAGAGAACTTTTTTCTCTTCGTCGAGCGCATCGTTCAATACGACCGATGTATCGCACACGTATTTCGCAAACTGTTGACCATACGCGTAGTATTCTTCAAAGATGTCGTCGAACTCGATTGGATCGACTTCATACATTTTCACGAACATGCGGTTTTTTAGTTCAAGCACGGTCTTTAGCTTCTCCGCGAACACTTCTTTGTCGAGAAGGTCGGCGATGCGAATCCCGATACGTGCCGCCTTATCCATGTATGCTGGGCCGATTCCTTTTAGTGTCGTCCCGACTTTCGCGTCACCTTTCGCCTCTTCTTCGAGACGATCTTGGAGCTGGTGGTACGGCAAGATGATATGCGCGCGGTTCGAGATTCGAAGGTTATCCGTGCTCACACCACGTTCATGTAAGTAAGCGAGTTCTGTCACGAGTGATTTCGGGTTGACGACCATCCCGTTCCCGATGACACACGTCTTATCCGAATAGAAAATCCCAGACGGAATGAGGTGAAGTTTATATTTCGTATCATTGAAGACGATCGTGTGACCAGCGTTGTCTCCCCCTTGATAACGCGCGACGACTTCGGCTTGTTTCGATAAGAAATCGGTGATCTTCCCTTTCCCTTCATCGCCCCACTGCGTTCCCACTACGACTACTGATGACATAATGAATCCTCCTTATTAATCAACGTTCTGTTCAAACCATCCGTAAGTGTACACTTGAAAAGCAAGAAAGTCAATTGAATACCGAACGTTTTATATAAGATGTAACTATTCGTTCGTTATTTTAATCAAACCCTATATAAAAAAAGACACCACCGACGTTACATCGGTGGTGCGAAGGCTTGCGTCTCCATATTGACGAACTTGTTGTACTCTTTCCGGAAAGAGAGCTTGACCGTACCGGTCGGACCGTTACGTTGTTTCGCAATGATGATTTCAATCGTATTGGCGTCCTCACTCTCTTTATCGTAATAGTCATCACGATAGAGGAAGGCGACGATATCGGCATCCTGCTCGATTGCTCCGGATTCACGGATATCCGACATCATCGGTCGCTTGTCTTGACGACTCTCTACGCCACGTGAGAGCTGAGACAAGGCGATGACCGGTACTTGAAGTTCCCGTGCAATCGCTTTGAGCGTACGTGAGATTTCCGATACTTCCTGTTGGCGGTTCTCGCCCGGTTTCCCGTTCCCGACGATGAGCTGTAAGTAGTCAATCATGATCATCCCGAGACCGTGTTCCTGCTTCAATCGGCGACATTTGGCCCGGATTTCGTTGACCCGAAGACCCGGCGTATCGTCGATATAGATGCCCGCTTGGGAGAGCGACGACATCGCAAGGGAGAGACGACCCCAGTCTTCCGCTTCAAGACGACCGGTCCGGAGGCGCTGGGCATCGATGTTCCCTTCCGCACACAACATACGCATGACGAGTTGCTCGGCACCCATCTCCAAACTGAAGATGGCGACGTTCTCACCCGTACGGACCGCGACGTTCTGCGAGATATTCAAGGCAAACGCGGTCTTCCCGACAGATGGACGGGCGGCCACGATAATCAAATCGTTTCGTTGGAAACCGGCCGTCATCTTATCCAAATCCGTGAAGCCGGTCGCAATCCCGGTGATTTCACCGCTCGACTGATGCAGCTTTTCAATCGTCGAGTACGCATCGGATAAGACAGAACCAATCGGGTGGAAGCTCGATTGCCCTTTTCGCTGCGATACTTTTAGAATGTTCCGCTCCGCGTCCGAGAGGACAGAATCTACCTCATCTTGACGCTCATAACCATCTGAAACGATGTTCGTCGCAGTACGAATCAGGCGACGGAGTGCCGCCTTTTGGTCGACGACGTTCAAGTAATAGCCGATGTTCCCGATGGCAGGAACGGATTCCGCGACCTCCGCCAAATAGTTGAGACCCCCGATTTCGTCTAAAATCCCTTGCGCCTGTAACTCGGAACTGAGCGTGACCAAGTCGACGAGCTCGCCTCGGTCATTGATCTTTAGCATCGCTTCAAAGATGCGTTGGTGGCTGACACGATAAAAGTCGTCCGGGTCGACACGCTCTGAGGCCGTAATCAACCGATCCGAATCGAGGATGATTGCCCCTAAGACGGCTTGCTCCGCTTCCACGCTATGCGGTGGTGTATTGACTTGAATCGCATCACTCATCCGTCTCTACCTCACCTTCAAGCTTCTTGTACATGTACATTCAACGTCGCGACGACGTCATGGTGCAACTTCACTGGCACTTTCGTGAAACCGAGCGCCTTGATCGGATGCTCGAGTTCAATTTTACGCTTATCGATTTTGTAGCCCATCGATTTAAGGGCATCCGCGATTTGCTTGCTCGTGACCGAACCGAACACGCGACCGCCTTCACCGGCTTTCGTCGTGACGGCAATTGTCTCTTTTTCAAGCTTTTCTTTTAGTTGTTTTGCTTCGTTCAACTCTTCTTCTGCTGCTTCTTCGGCACGACGTTCTTTAGCCGCAAATGCTTTCAGGTTTCCTGGTGTCGCTTCCACTGCTAAGTTCTTCTTGAACAAGACGTTTTTAGCGTAAGCATCGGCCACGTTTTTCACTTCTCCAGCTTTCCCTTGTCCTTTTACATCTACTTTCAAAATGACTTTCATTCTAATTCCTCTCCTTCAGTTTCATCTGTTAAATAATGATCGATTGCCTCTTTCAACATGACGTTCGCTTGTTCGCGACTCACTTCAAGTTGCGTCGCTGCATTCGTCAAATGGCCACCGCCATCGAGCATTTCCATGATGACCTGGACGTTGACGTCACCTAGCGACCGCGCGCTGATTCCCGTACGTCCGTCCGGTAAGACGGCGATGACAAACGAGGCTTTGACGCCTTCCATATTCAGCAACTGGTCTGCAGACTGAGCGATCAATACTTGATGGTGTGCCTCGTCGTCAGGAGCGACCGCAATCGCCATGCCATCTGCATACATTTCGGTGTTTCTCAAAATCTGGGACTGCTCGATATAAGCATCGAGGTCTTGTCTCATGAAGTGCTGTACGAGAACCGTGTCAGCACCTTGAATCCGTAAGAAGGATGCCGCATCAAACGTACGGGATCCCGTACGGAGCGTAAATCCTTTCGTATCGACCATGATCCCCGCGAGAAGTGATGTCGCCTCTAAAATCGAGAGCTTTCGACTTCCCGCTTGATACTCAATCAATTCCGTGACGAGCTCACTCGTTGATGATGCGTAAGGCTCCATATACACGAGAACCGGATCTTCGATAAACTCTTCCCCGCGACGATGGTGGTCGATGACGACGACCCGCTCCGACCGATCCAAAATGTCTTTTGAAATGACGAGGGATGGACGGTGTGTATCGACGACAACGAGTAATGTCTGTTCATCAATGAGTGGCTGCGCCTCATACTCGGTCAAGAATTGGCTGTATAACGAGTCATCGTTCTCTACTTCATGGACGAGCCGCTGAATGCCGACACTCGTCTCACCGGATGGAATGACGACATACGCCTCGCGTCCGACAAACTCGGCCAATTTCATGACACCGATGGAAGCCCCGAGCGAGTCCATATCTGGATTCTTATGTCCCATCACAAGGACTCGGCTCGATTCCCGAATGAGGTCACGCATCGAGTTCGAGATGACACGTGCCCGGACACGCGTTCGCTTCTCAGTCGGATTTGTCTTCCCACCGAAGAAACGAACTTTCCCATTATGACGCTTAACGACTGCCTGGTCACCACCACGGCCAAGTCCTAAATCTAGACTCGACTGAGAGAGATTACCGAGCTCCGTCAATGTCGTTTCACCGCACCCAATCCCGATTGATAACGTCAACGGGATTCGTTGTTCCTTCGTCGCATCACGCACTTCATCTAAGATCGAAAAGCGGTTGTTTTCAAGTTCAGATAGCGTCCGTTCATTCATGACGAGGAAAAAGCGGTCCGCAGCTGTACGACGCATGTAGATATGATGCCGCTGCGCCCATTGATTGAGGAGCACCGTCACCCGACGATTGACTTCACTACGGACCTGTTCATCCACCGCAGTCGACATCTCGTCATAGTTATCTAAATACAAAATACCGATAACCGTCTGCGTTTGAACATACTTTTGTTCCATCTCCGCTTCTTCGGTCATATCAAATAAATAGAGGGTTTGATGGATTTGATTGTAATAAACACGATAGACACGGTCACCCACTTCAATCGTGGCTTCATCCTCTTCTTCTTCAATCAATTCATCGAAGGCGGAATGGAGCGCATCAAGCGGTATTCCAATCGCCATATCGAGTTCGAAAATCAATCGTGATTGTTCGTTATACCAACTGATCCGTCGGTCCTGGTCAAAGACTAAAATCCCAATCGGCATCGTCGTCAATGCTTCTTTTCCGACCTCTTCGATTTGATGAGAGAGAGAGAGGACATACTGTTCCCAATTTTTACGCTCCCGTCGCATCGTCACTTGCTGATAGATGAAAAAAATCAGCGTGCCCATAAACAGGGTGATTGCCGCCACAATGTTGTAGAACGCCAATCCTAACGAGACAAGGAATCCAATCACGTATGGAATCATGTGCCGCGCGTATTGGTTCTTCACGGATGTTAATGCTTCACCACTGTGCATGTATGCCTCCTAAAATGAGTAATGTTCACCCATGGAATCGTAAAGGTTTCTGCTCTATCATACCATATTCGTCGGTTTCACTTACACACTTACAGACGAGATGAAATACAAAAAAACGACTTATCCAAGAGGATAAGCCGTTCGTCAAACAATTACTCTGCAACATATGGAAGCAAAGCCATTTGACGTGAGCGCTTGATAGCGACAGTAAGTGGACGTTGGTATTTCGCTGAAGTACCAGTCACACGACGTGGAAGAATTTTACCACGCTCCGAAACGAAGCGTTTGAGCAATTCTACGTCTTTATAATCGATATGAGTGATGTTGTTCGACGTAAAGAAACATACTTTACGACGACGACGACCTCCTGGACGACGTGCCATGTGAAGACCTCCTTTATAGGTTAGTTTTTATTGTCCATGATGATTAGAATGGCAAATCATCATCTGACAAGTCGATTTTGCCGCCACCCGAGAACGGATCTGCGTCAAAACCTTTATTCGAATTCGAGGACTGAGATGAAGTCGAAGCGGCTCCTGCGCCCCATCCTGATCCACTTGATTCACCACCACCGAAGACATCTCCAGATGGTGCTTGCTCACGTTGCCCTGAGGCTCCGCGTGGTTCAAGGAAGCGTACGCTGTCTGCGACTACTTCTGCCCGGTAACGACGTTGGCCATCTTGTCCTTCGTAACTACTGATTTGAAGGCGACCGTCAACGCCGGCCATGCTGCCCTTTTTCAAGTATTGTGCTACGTTCTCTGCTTGTTTGCGCCAAACGACACAATCAATAAAGTCCGTCTCGCGCTTCCCATCTTGTCCAGCGAATGGACGATCGCAAGCGAGAGTAAGGCGTGTTACGGCGATTCCGCTCTGCGTATAACGCATTTCGGGATCGCGAGTCAATCGACCAACTAACACAACTCGGTTAATCATCTCCAAGCTCCCCTTTCACGATACGAAACGTTAAGGATTAACGCTCGTCTTTTGTTGTCATTTGACGGACAACGTCGTCAGAGATCTTCATGAGACGCTCTGTTTCTAAGATCGCTTTAGGTTCAGCAACGATGTTAAGAAGAACGTAGTGTCCTTCGCGCATCTTGTTGATTTCATAAGCGAAACGACGTTTACCCATGTCTGTTGTTTTTTCAACAGTACCACCGTTTTCAGTGATGACGTTGTTGAAGCGCTCGATTAAAGCTTTCTTCGCTTCCTCATCAACTGATGGACGGATAATGTAAAGAAGTTCGTATTTACGCATTATCTTTCACCTCCTCTTGGACTAACGGCCCCTACCGGTTGTAGGAGCAAGGAGCAAACAATTGTTTTACTCACGTCATAATATACTATCAAACTTCCTTGACTTTTACAATACGTTTCCGTAAATCAACTTATACGTTGAAGCGGAACGTGACAACGTCGCCATCTTGGAAGACGTATTCTTTTCCTTCTGAACGAAGTTTTCCTTGTTCTTTCACCGTCGTCATGTTTCCTGCTGCTGAAAGGTCGTCATATGACACGACCTCGGCACGGATAAATCCACGTTCGAAGTCAGAGTGGATGACACCAGCACATTGTGGGGCTTTCATCCCTTGTTTGAACGTCCATGCACGAACTTCCTTCTCACCTGCCGTGAAGTATGTCGCAAGACCAAGTGTCGAGTAAGCCGCACGGATCAACTGATCAAGTCCTGACTCTTCGATTCCGAGATCTTGTAAGAACTCAAGGCGTTCTTCCGGTTCGAGTTCTGAAATTTCTTCTTCGATTCGTGCACAGATGACGATGACTTTCGACCCTTCTGTTGCTGCGTGATCACGGACTGCTTGTACAAACTCGTTCGAATCGGCATCTGCCACTTCATCCTCACTCACGTTCGCCACGTAAAGCATCGGCTTCATCGTAAGCAATTGGAAGTGTTTGACGATCGCGAGTTGGTCTTCTGATAATTCAGCGACACGTGCAGGACGCTCTGACTCGAGCACATCTCGTACGATTTCAAGTGCTTCGAGTTCTTGTACCGCACCTTTATCTTTTGCCTTCACCATTTTTTGAACACGTGCGATTCGTTTATCGACTTGCTCAAGGTCAGCTAAGATCAATTCAAGATTGATAGTCGTGATGTCATCGATTGGTGAAACACGACCTGCGACGTGCGTGATGTTCTCGTCTTCAAAACAACGGACGACTTGGCAAATCGCATCGACTTCGCGAATGTTCGCCAAGAACTTGTTTCCGAGACCTTCCCCTTTTGATGCACCTTTCACGATTCCAGCGATATCTGTAAACTCAAATGCTGTTGGTACGGTCTTTTTCGGTTTGACGAGTTCTGTCAATCGATCAAGACGCGCATCCGGTACTTCTACGACGCCGACGTTCGGGTCGATCGTCGCGAACGGATAGTTGGCCGCCTCGACTCCTGCTTGTGTAATCGCATTAAACAATGTCGATTTCCCGACGTTTGGCAATCCGACAATTCCTGCTGTTAATCCCACTAGTAGTTCCTCCTCATCCGGTGTTTCCCGGGAAATGTTAAGCCGTCTGTGGAGTGGGTACATTCAGTACACCACACCGTCACATCCTTCACAATTATAGATAGTCCACGATTAAACCGCAACTCACGTTCATAACCTAAAGAAAAACGCCGCTTATTCGGCGGCGTTCCCTTGTTCAAGCACTTTCTTGAATCGCTTATCAAAATCACGGCGTTGCATGAGCACACTGGCTCCGCAGCCTTGGCACTTGATCCGAATGTCCATCCCGACACGCGTGATTTGCCAGCGGTTCGTTTTGCAGGCATGTGGTTTTTTCATTTCCACAATATCGTTCAATGCATAGGTTTTACTTTGCATTTTCTGCTTCTCCTCCTTTAGGAGCCGAGTTCGGTGGCATCATGACCGTACGTGGGTATGGAATTTCAATCCCCCGCTCGTCAAGTCCAACCTTTAACTCTTTATGCAAAATTCGACCAGCTGCGAAGTGCTGAGTCGGCGGGACTTCCGCCATTAATCGGTACACCACTTCCGATGGTCCGAGCGACTGCACTCCAGCCAAGTCGATTGGCTTGATGAACAAGTCGTGATAGCGTGCTTCGACCGTTTTCGCAATTTCCTTGAGCGCTTGCTCTACTTTTGACATATCTTCTTCGTACGCAACCCCAATATCGACAACAGCGACGCTGTTTTCAAGCGAGTAGTTCGTCACTTGTAAGATTTGTCCGTTCGGAATAATCGTCACTTGTCCGTTTAATCCTTTTAACTTCGTCGTCCGGATTCCGACCTCGATGACCGTCCCGTCGACTTGTTGGTTCAATTTGACGTAATCCCCGTTCTTGTATTGGTTTTCAAAGATGATGAACGCCCCTGTGATGACGTCTTTCACCAAACTTTGTGCCCCGAATGAAATCGCAAGACCCGCGACCCCGGCTGATGCAATCAATCCGGCGATATTCACACCGAATTGTCCGAGCACCGTCAAGACCATAATCAACCCGATCACATAGCGGATTGTGTTTTGGGCTAATTTTAATAACGTTTCATTCTGTCGTTGGGCGACGATATCATGTTCTTTTATTTTGCGGAGCGTAAACACGCGCTCGACCATCGTCGTCAAAATGCGTGTTGCGATATATAAACCAAGGATGATGAGCGCCACACCGGCGAGCTTGATCCCTAAACCAATCCACATGTCTGTATCTTTAAAGTACTCGACGAATCGGTTCACGCTGTCGATTGTCTCATCGGCAACCGTATTTAAATCTTTTTCTGTATTTTGCGAAGCCATCTTTTCACCTCAAAGTCGTAGATTCTAAATTATCAAAACATATTTCACGACTTTTCTCAAACACTGCATTCGGAAGTTAGAAGTTTTCCACTTTTGGGAATGGGTTAATACGAGATCAATCCCCCAACTGCAACTAGGAATAGGCAGCTTAGAAGAGAGGATGAGATTCATGCCGTTTCGCTTAAAACCTCATAAACCATACTCTTTCTTCATTGAACACACTGAGCGGAGTGGATCCAGATTGCTTGCGGACCAGCTTCATGAACAGTTGGTCAATGAAATCCATCGCCCCATCGTCCTTGTTTGCATCGGTTCGGACCGTTCGACCGGTGATTCACTCGGTCCGCTCGTCGGAACGTTTTTAGAAGAACGTCATATCCGAAATTTACATGTATACGGCACATTAACGAAGCCTGTACACGCACTCAATTTGGTGGAAACGTTACATGAGATTCAAACGCGCTTCCATCAACCGCTCATTATCGCTATCGACGCCTGTCTCGGACGTTTATCAAGTGTCGGTTATGTCTTCTTTTCGGAAGGTCCGCTCGCTCCAGGGGCCGGTGTCCAAAAAGAACTTCCGGCAGTCGGCGCTTACAATATTAAAGCCGTCGTGAACGTAAGTGGATTCATGGAGATGATGATTCTACAGAATACCCGTCTCCATCTCGTGTATGAACTCGCACGTTTCATCACAGACGGATTCGCCGATTTTGATACACGGATCGGGCGCCTGCATCACGAAGAGGCGGCCATCACGCGTCTTCGTCAGTCACGAGATGAATCAAAGTCTTGAGGCGATAATAACGTCAACAATTGTTCCAAGTCGTCTTGTGAAAAATACTTCAACTCGAGGACGCCGCCTTTTCGGCGCGGACGAATCGACACATCCATCTGAAGACGCTCCGCAAGCACCGCTTCGACCGCTTCGATATCGGCGTTCGATCGCTTCAGCGTCTTTTTTTCTGTGCGCTCTTTTTGTAAGTAACGCTCGAGGCGACGGACCGTCCAATGCTCGGCAATGACCCGTTTCGCAATCTGTTCCATCGCTTGTTCCGATTTCATACCCGTGATGGCACGTGCATGTCCCATCGTCAAATCTCCGACCATGACCGCATGCTGGACGGCACTCGGCAATCGAAGGAGGCGAAGACTGTTCGTCACATGACTGCGGCTCTTCCCGACGCGATCGGCCAACTGTTGTTGCGTCAGACCTAGCGTCTGCATCAACTGTTCATAGGCGACAGCCTCTTCGATGGCATTCAAGTCTGCCCGCTGAATGTTTTCAATCAGCGCCAACTCCATGACGCGATCGGAGTCCGCCGTGACGACGAGGGCAGGAATGTCTTCTTTCCCAGCGAGCTTCGCCGCCTGAAACCGTCGTTCCCCGGCAATGATTTCATAGTATCCTGTCGCTTTTCGAACGACGATTGGTTGTAGGACGCCATATCGCTCAATGGATTGACGCAACTCTTCTAATTTTTCCACCTCAAATTGTTTCCGGGGCTGATTCGGGTTTGGGCGAATGAATTTTAATGCTAATCGTTCCATCTACAAACCTCCTTCATTGTATAAAAAAGCACGGACTCATTTTTGAGGCCGCGCTTTCGGGATGCGAATTCGAATTTCAACAAATTCCTCTTCGTCTACTTCTTCAGTTTGGACGTCAATCCCTGTTTTCCCAATCAAATCGATTGAGTCACGAATCGTGTTGATGGCGATTCGCGTGTCACGCGCAAAACTTTTCGTCCGACGACGTTGTTTTTTCGGCTTTCGCTTCTCTTCTTCGATCGGTGTTGTTAAAAAGGCGACGCGTTCTTCTGTCTCTTTGACGTTAAAATCCTGTTCTAACACTTCTGCGAGCACTTGAAGTTGCAATCCTTCTTCCTTCAACGGCAACAACGCACGCGCATGTCGCTCGTTGATCCGACGATCGCGAAGCGACTGCTTCACATCCTCCGGCAATTTTAACAAGCGCAACTTATTGGCGATCGTGGATTGACTCTTGCCTAGACTCTTCGCGAGCGCATCTTGCGTCAAACCGTTCAAGGCGAGTAAACGATCATATGCTTCCGCCTCTTCGATCGGGCTTAACTGCTCACGCTGCAAGTTTTCAATCAAGGCGAGTGCAGCCGTCGTATCATCGTCCATATCGCGAACGATTGCCGGAATCGCTGACCAACCAAGCGATTTCACCGCACGGAAACGACGCTCCCCGGCAATGATTTCATAGCAGTCCCCATCTGCCTTTCGAACCACGATTGGTTGAAGGAGTCCATGTTCCGAAATCGTCGTTGCCAACTCTTCAATTTTTGCCGGTTCGAACACTTTACGCGGTTGATAACGGTTTGGACGCAACCGTGATAACGAGAGTTCTTGTACCGTGTCATCCGCTCGAACTTCCGCAATCTGCGTCACGGCAACTTCGTCTTTTCGATTCACACCGAACAATTTCGCAAATCTATTCTTCAACGTCGGGCACCCCTTTTATGTAAAAAAATAAGCAGACTCCACCACTGGAATCTGCTTTTGTTTCACGTGAAACGACATCATCAGATAAGTGGCTCTTTCGCCGGTGTCCCCGCTTTACGCGGATATTTCCCGGGCGTTTTTCGTAGTTTATCTACAACTACGATATTACGCTCACTCATCTCTCCTGGCAATAGGAACTGGTGTGTCGCTTTTTCTTTTCCACCTAGAACGGCTAAAGCGTTTTTGGCGTCTGCCATCTCGTCAGAAACCTTGGCTGCTTTAAGCGCGACGAAGCTTCCGCCCACTTTCGCGAGAGGCAAACAGTATTCCGCCAACACGGTCATGCGGGCAACTGCACGCGCTGTGACGACGTCAAACTGTTCGCGGAACTTTTTATTTTTTCCGAACTCTTCAGCGCGACCATGATGGAACGCGACACCTTCGAGCCCGAGGGCAAGGGCCAACTCGTTCAAAAAGGTGATGCGTTTGTTTAACGAATCGATGATCGTGACGTGTAAGTGTGGGAATAAAATTTTGAGCGGAAGACTCGGGAATCCCGCTCCTGCCCCGACATCACATACGGTTTCGACTTTCGTGAAATCGAAATGAAACGCTGCGCTGAGCGAATCATAGAAATGCTTCAAATATACTTCCTCTCGGTCCGTGATCGCCGTTAAGTTCATTTTCTCGTTCCATTCGACGAGCATTTCGAAGTAACGCTTGAACTGACTGAGTTGTGTCTCACTCAGCTCAAACCCTTCAGCTCGTAACGCTTCAATAAATTGAGATTCGTTCATCGTTTCACTCCACCGTTGCGTATTGTCCCTGTTCGATATAGACGAGCAAGATTGACACGTCTGCCGGGTTTACGCCTGAGATACGGGACGCTTGTCCGATCGAAAGAGGACGAACTTGTTTTAGTTTTTGTTTCGCTTCTGTCGCGAGACCACCGATCGCATCATAATCCAAGTTTTCTGGGATTCGTTTCTCTTCCATGCGACGCATCTTCTCGACTTGTTCAAGCTGTTTGGAAATATAGCCTTCATATTTCACTTGAATCTCGACTTGCTCTTTCACTTCATACGACAATTCTTCCGTTGATGGAACGACTGTCATGAGTGCTTCATAGGATACTTCCGGACGCTTCAACAAGATGTTGGCATGTGTCGCTTCCTTGAGCGGGTGTGCGCCGACCGATTCGAGCATCGCATTGACTTCAAGTGTCGGTTTGACGACGAGGGATGCAAGTCGCTTCACTTCTTTTTCAATCGCTACGCGTTTCTTGTTGAGGTGAGTATGACGATCTTCTGAAAGTAAGCCGATCTCATACCCGATGTCGCTGAGTCGCAAGTCTGCATTGTCATGACGCAACAAGAGACGGTATTCGGCACGTGATGTGAGAAGACGATACGGTTCGTTCGTCCCTTTCGTCACGAGGTCATCGATCAAGACGCCGATGTACGCTTGCGAACGGTCCAAGATGACAGGATCCTTGCCGAGCACTTTGCATGCGGCGTTGATTCCCGCCATGATGCCCTGTCCAGCCGCTTCTTCGTAACCGCTCGTCCCGTTGATTTGTCCCGCTGTGAAGAGGCCAGGGACTGCTTTTGTTTCGAGCGTTGGCCAAAGCTGTGTCGGTACGACCGCATCGTACTCGATCGCATAACCGGGACGCATCATCTCTGAATTTTCAAGACCCGGGATCGTGCGAAGCATCTGATGTTGCACGTCTTCTGGCATACTCGTCGAAAAGCCTTGGACATAGATTTCTTCCGTATCGCGACCTTCTGGCTCTAAGAAGATTTGGTGACGCGGTTTATCATTAAAGCGAACGACCTTATCTTCGATTGATGGGCAATAACGGGGCCCCGTTCCTTTAATCGCACCCGAGTACATCGGTGAGCGATGCAAGTTCTCATCAATCAATTGGTGTGTGCGCTCGCTCGTGTACGTGAGCCAGCATGGGATTTGTTCGATTGGATTCAAATCCGTCGAGGTGTACGAGAAGAATGATGGATTCTCGTCTCCTGGTTGAATCTCCGTCTTCGAGTAATCGATCGTCTTGCCGTCGATTCGTGGCGGTGTTCCCGTTTTGAATCGAACTAAGTCGAGACCGAGCTCTTCTAGATGCTTCGATAGCTCGACCGAAGGCATTTGGTTGTTCGGGCCACTTTCATATGCCAATTCACCGATGATGATTTGACCGCGCATGAACGTTCCCGTTGTGACGATGACCGCTTTCGCGCGATATTCTGAACCTGTGTTCGTTACCACGCCACGTACTTCTCCGTCCTCAATCAACAAGCGTTCGACTAGCGCCTGACGAAGCAGTAGATTCGGCTCGTCTTCTAGCACTTTCTTCATGTGATTTTGGTATTGGAATTTGTCCGCCTGTGCACGTAGCGCACGTACCGCCGGACCTTTCGATGTGTTGAGCATCTTCATTTGGATGTATGTCGCGTCAATCGCGCGCCCCATCTCGCCACCGAGCGCATCGATTTCACGTACGACGATCCCTTTCGCCGGCCCACCGATTGATGGGTTGCAATACATGAACCCGACCATATCGGGGTTCATGGTGAGCATCGCTGTTTTCGCGCCCATGCGAGCCGATGCAAGTGCTGCTTCAATCCCTGCGTGCCCGGCCCCGATGACGATGACGTCAAATTCGCCTGCCGTATAAGCCATATTTGTTCCTCCTTATTATTTCCCAAGACAAAACTGTGAAAAGAGCTGATCAATCAAGCTCTCCTGTACGGTATCTCCATTGATTTCACCGAGCGTATCCCACGCACGACGTAAATCGATCTGAACCATATCGATCGGCATATTCATGACGGCACTATCGAGCGCCTCATCAATTTGACCAATCGTTCGTTTGATTAATTGAATGTGTCGAGCGTTTGAGATATACGTCATATCCTGTGACTCGACCCCTTTTGCGAAGAAGAGGTTTGCGATGGCCGCTTCAAGGGCATCGATTCCTTCATCTAGCAAGAGCGATGTCGCCACAATTGGACGTCCTGCCGCTAGTTTCTCTAGCTTAGAAGAATCCATGTTTTGTGGCAAGTCCGTCTTATTGATGATGATGATGGCATTCATGTCTTTGACCGCTTCAAACAACGCCTCATCCTCAACTGTCAATCCTTCATGACCATTCAAGACGAGAAGGACCAAATCTGCCGCCTCTAAAGCCTTTCTCGACTTTTCCACACCGATTCGTTCCACGATATCTTCCGTTTCCCGAATCCCTGCCGTGTCGATCAATTTGAGCGGAACACCTTTCACGTTGACGTATTCCTCAATCGTATCACGTGTCGTCCCAGCGATTTCGGTGACAATCGCTTTCGTCTCTTGAACGAGCGTATTCATGAGTGAGGACTTTCCGACGTTCGGTCGACCGATGATTGCCGTGGCCAAGCCTTCACGTAAGATTTTCCCTTGTCGTGCTGTCTCGAGTAACTGCTCAAGGACACGTTTGACCTCGCCCGCTTTCTCTTCGACGATGGCCTGGGTCATCTCTTCTGCGTCATATTCCGGATAGTCGATGTTGACCTCGACCGCCGCAATCGTTTCGAGCAATTGTTGACGTAACTCGCGAACGAGGCGTGACAAACGTCCTTCCATTTGCGCCATCGCAACGTTCATTGCCCGGTCCGTCTTCGCTCGAATCAAGTCCATGACAGCTTCCGCCTGAGATAAATCAATTCGACCATTTAGAAAGGCGCGCTTCGTAAACTCGCCCGGTTCTGCTAAGCGGATGTCGGGTTGATCGAGAACGAGCTCAAGGACACGATTGACCGCTACGACGCCTCCGTGACAATTGATTTCGACGACATCTTCTCGTGTAAACGTCTTCGGTGCGCGCATAATACTGACCATGACTTCATCGACGATTTCGCCGGTATCAGGATATTTTAACGTTCCATAATGAATCGTATGTGAATCGACTGTTGTTAAGTCTTTTCCAGAAAACACATTGTTCACCGTTTCGACCGCCAAATCGCCCGATAATCGGACAATCCCGATAGCGCCTTCACCCATCGGTGTCGAAATCGCTGTAATCGTGTCAAACTCTAGCATCTTTCTCCCTCCAAACCTAAACATCTTCTTCTATCATATGCATAACGAACCTACTATACACGATATTCGACTTGAACGAAAGCGTTCGCCCATCAATAAAGTCATTGCCATTCAACTCATCGTTTTCGTACAATAAAGGAATATATTTACATAGAAGAGAGGGTATGAATGTGAACCAACCGACAGCGATTCAAGTTATCACCGAACGACTTAAGCAGGACGAAGCGGTTCAAGCAATTTTTATGAAGGGCTCATTCGGTCGAGGAGAAGCCGATGAACATTCGGATATCGACCTCTATGTCATGGTGCACCCCGATGAGGAGGCCTCCTTTCTATCTAGACGCCTCGAGCATGTAACCGCCTACCGTCCGATTCTGTTAAAAGACGAGATTCACATCGTCGCTCCACAACTCATCGCCGTCTTTGATGATTTTATTCACCTCGACCTGTTCACGGTCACGCAAGAGACGTTGAATCATCAAGACTCGATTCATGTGCTCTACGACCCACAACAGCGACTTGCTAGACACGCCACTTCCTTGCAATTAGACGAAGCGGCAATCAGTGACCATGCGTTCGATACCGTGTGGTTCTTTTTCCAATATACAAAATCACGCAATCGAGGCAACGCGATGTGGGCAACGGAGATGCTCCGGCAAGGAATGGTCCATTTCGCATATGTGTTAGCCGCTCACCACACACCGGACCGGGCTTCCCTTGGTTTAAAAGATGTGACGCAGCGACAAGAAATCGACCTCCGCTCATTTTATGACTATTTGACCCCCGCCTCACACGAAAAAGCCGCCCACATCTATCTGGAGCGACTTCAGGTAGAGCAAACTTTTTTCACATCACTACCTGGCTACAACGTGTTCGGACCGTTCATGGAACAGTTGATTCAACGAGAAACAAGCCGTCCTGGCATATAGGGCGGCTTGTTTTTTAGTATCTTGCTTGGCGTTTCGTCGAACGAATCGTGAAATAGAGGAACAGTTCCAGTATCGCGATGGCGATGAGAATGCCGCCGAACAGTTGGAACAAGACAAGTAGGCTACTGAACGGATTCGTCAACATGAGAATCCCGACACCTATCCACAATAGACTTCCAATCAAAAACCAAAGCCATCGTCCCGACATCGATTGACGGTAACCGAGTGCCTGAATCAGGCGGATAATTCCACCGAATAGGAACAGGGCCCCGATTAAGATAGGCAAGAGACTCGCCAACGTGTCAGCAAAGAAGAAGACGACCGCTGCCAAAATCAAATAGATGAGACCCATAAAGAAAGTGGGTGGCAACCCTCCCTGACGTCGACGCAACCCTTGAAAGATCATCCAAATCCCCATGATTGCTAAATAACCGGCAATGACATACACCATGACATCAAAGAAAAATCGAGGATATAACAGAATGAGAACACCAAGTACAAAGTAAATGACCGCTTGCCATAACGTCGAACGTTCCAAACGCTGAATGAATGCCTCCATTTTCCCACACCTCCGTTTACTCATTTCTATCTCTATTCCCCTCTGACCGGCTTGCAATCCCACAAAAAAAGCTGAGCGTCAGGAGACACCCAGCTTCATGATTATTTACGTTTTTTCTTTTTGTTTTTCTTCTCTTCTTCGGCAAGCGCTGCACGCTCTGCTTCTTTCGCAGCAATCTTCGCTTCAGCCGCAACCTTCATCTTCTCACGCATCGGGAGCATGATGGCCATCGTGACGATGATCGAGATGATATAACCGACTACCCAGTATAACGAAAGGGCAGCTGGAAGGTTGATCGACATGACGAAGATCATAACCGGGAAGATATAAAGCATCATCTTCAACTGGGGGTTCTGTTCTTGACCCGCCATTGAGATTTTTTGTTGTGCGAACGTCAAGATTGCCGCTAAGATCGGCAAGACGAACGTTGGATCCGGAGCACCGAGGTCGAACCATAAGAAGTTCGCTTCGAAAATCTCAGGTGTACGGCGAATCGCATCATAGAATGCGAAGAGAATCGGCATTTGAATCAAGATCGGCAAACATCCCGCGAGCGGGTTGATTTGGTATTCCTGATAAAGCTTCATCATCTCTTCTTGGAGTTTACGTTGTGTTTCCTGGTCTTTTGAGCTGTACTTTTCACGAAGCTTCAGCATTTCTGGTTGCAACACTTGCATCGCACCCATACTCTTCGTCTGCTTGATCATGAGTGGGAGAATCAATAACCGGACGATAATCGTCGCGATGATGATTGAAATCCCGTATTGCCACTGGCCACCGACCAAGTAAGCAACTTCCTTCAAAAGCCATGCGAGCGGCCATACAAAGTACTTCGCCCAGAAACCTTCTGTGTCAGCCGTTACTGGTTCGGCTTGGATGGTAGACGGATCCACACAGCCTGCCATCAGCATGATGACCGCGGTCATGGCAGCGAGTAATCCTAATTTTAGCTTTTTGCTCATAGTTCCTCCTACGCTTTCTTTATCAATTCTTTTTAACGCACACGTCGATCGGGCAATCTTATCAGACTCTAATTATATGAGAGAACAAATTCAGATTGTCATGGTCACCGGCCTTGCTTTTGCCAAACCTTAGCCCGTTTGAATACGTGTTTCAAACTCTCGGTCACTTCCGACTGCGTCAATGCGGTCGCAGGTTTTCGAGCGATGATGACATAATCATTCGGTGCAACGTTTGGTTCGAGCAAGCGAAGCGACTCACGCATCAATCGTTTCATCCGGTTCCGTTCCACAGCATTTCCAAGCTTCTTGCTGACGGAAAGACCCACTCTGAAATGCGTTTGATCCGCTTTGAGCGTGTAGACGACAAACTGACGATTGGCCACGGAGCGTCCTTCGCGAAACACCGCTTGGAACTCTTCATTCTTTTGCAGGCGGTATTCTTTTTTCAAAATTCTCACTCCATCCTTCGCTTCAAAAATCGTCAACTAACATCATATCATATCCACATCATTTGAACGAGGGAGAATCCATGAAATACTACGTTTCTGTGACAAACTAAAAAATTGCCCGAGGAAAGGATCCCCGGGCAATCTTCGTTCGAAATTATACAGTCAAGGCTTTACGGCCTTTACGACGACGAGCAGCAAGAATGTTGCGACCGTTTTTAGTCGCCATGCGTGCACGGAATCCGTGAACTTTCTTACGCTTACGGTTGTTAGGGTTGAAAGTTGGTTTCATGGTTACAGCACCTCCTCAAGATTAACGCTCTATTAGCAAGTTATAGTTTCATTTAAGGCAGTCTTTAAGATTATATAAATCGATTCAACAATTGTCAATGTATTTTCGGATGGTTTTCGAATTCGTAGAATGAGGCACTCAGAAAGCATTCATCCACATGGATTCGATCCTTATCCGAAAGACGAGTAGGGGATGAATGTATACACAACCTTTACGTATTTTATAAACGGTCTTTATAAATAGCCACGTTGAGCCATTTTATCCACAAAATCTCGAAGTTATCCACATTTATATGTGAATAACTCCTCTTTTTTCACATTCTCATTATTGATTTTTTCGTTTTCTTCTTTTACAAAAACAATCTTTCATTTCACTTCTTCCTCTTTTGTGTATAACTTTTTCATCTCACATTCCATCATTAGTGCTTTATCCACAATATATCCACAGGTTATCCACAAAACACACAGCATGTGGATAAGTGGGTGTGGATACTTTTCTTTATCTGTGGATAAATACCGAAAAGCATTGCCACGTCTATTTTATTTTGCTAAACTGAATGTGCACAAACTTGTGGATGAACAATTCGTGATTCCAAGATATACACAGGCTGTGGATAAGTGTTATCCCCATAATGAACACCATGTGGATAACTTTATCCACAGTTTTTGTTCTCTGGGGATAACCCTAGTTTCTACTATAGAATAGTGTATGTGTATATCGTGTGAATAAGTTTTACCCAACATGTGAGTAAAGGAGGTCTTTCATTGAAGAATGCTCGCGAGATTTGGAGAAATGTCTTATCGGTAATCGAGGAAGAAGAACGAACTCCAAAAGCCAGTTTTGACATGTGGTTAAAATCAACCGAGGGGATATCGTTGATGGGAACGACGCTCGTTGTGTCGGCACCCGCCAGTTTTATCGTCACGTGGTTAGAGCGACAGTATCTATCGCTGTTACAAGATACGGTTGAAGAGATCACCAACAACAAGCTTGAAATTCATTTCATCGAGGAATCTCAAGCACACAAGTATGCTCCAGCGGATGGATCGTCACATGAGTCCATCGCCGTGACAGAAACAAAAGAACAACCCGTGCTATTACCTTCAAAAGAGGAAGGGGATCTTGGTCAACTGAATGACAAATACATTTTCGAGACGTTTGTCATCGGATCGGGGAATCGTTTTGCCCACGCCGCATCACTTGCTGTCGCTGAAGCACCTGCACGTGCGTATAACCCGCTCTTCATTTACGGAGGCGTTGGACTTGGTAAGACACATTTGATGCATGCGATCGGTCACTATGTAAAAGGTCAAAAACCGGGGGCCCGTATTGCCTATGTCTCTTCTGAGAAGTTCACGAATGAATTCATCAATTCGATTCGAGATAATAAGACCGGTGAGTTCCGGAACCGTTATCGAAACATTGATGTGCTATTGATTGATGATATTCAGTTTTTAGCAGGGAAAGAACAAACCCAGGAAGAGTTTTTCCACACGTTCAATGCGTTGCACAACGATCAGAAACAAATCGTGATTTCGAGTGATCGACCACCAAAAGAAATCCCGACGCTAGAAGATCGACTTCGTTCACGCTTCGAGTGGGGCTTAATCACAGACATCACGCCACCGGACCTTGAGACGCGAATTGCGATTCTCCGCAAAAAAGCGACGGCGGAAGGGCTTGATATCTCGAATGAAGTCATGCTGTATATCGCGAATCAAATCGATACGAACATTCGGGAACTAGAAGGGGCGCTGACACGAGTCGTCGCTTATGCAAAACTTGTCGGGCGACCAATCGACCCGGACGTGGCAGCCGAAGCGCTTCATAATATCATGCCTGTCCAGGAAGCGAAGAAAATTGTCATTCGCGACATTCAAGAAGTTGTCGGTCAACACTTCAACATTCAAGTAGAAGAATTGAACTCGAAAAAGCGAACGAAGACGTTGGCATTCCCACGTCAAATCGCAATGTATCTCTCGCGGGAGATGACGGAGAGTTCCTTGCCAAAAATCGGGGAAGAGTTCGGAGGGCGTGATCATACGACCGTGATTCACGCGCATGAGAAAATTAGCACCCTTCTAAAGAACGATGTGGAAATGCAAGAGACGATTCAAACGTTGAAGAAGGCACTTTCTAACTAATGAAGAATTCTCTGTGGATATCCTGTGGATAAACCACCTTAGTTATCCACAAGTTATTCACAAGCGAAATGGCTTAACACGTATGGATTAGGGGACTTATCCCCAGTATCCACAGCCCTTATTACTATTATGACTTAATTAATACTATTATATTATTAGGAAATGGACTCATTTCACCTTAGGAGGAATTATCCACATGCATTTAACGATTCAACGAGATGTATTCATGCAAGCCGTACAAGACGTATCAAAAGCTGTGGCTTCACGAACGACCATTCCAATTTTGACAGGCTTGAAACTTGAGGCACATGCGGATGGCTTAACACTGACAGGAAGTGATACCGAGATTTCGATTGAACGCTTGATTCCAATCGAAGAGGGTGGAATTGAACTCATTCAAATTCAACGTGCTGGAAGCGTCGTGTTGAACGCACGCTTCTTAGGAGAAATTGTGAAGAAGTTACCGACGAACGACGTCACACTCGAAGTTTCACCGAACTTCATGACGCGCATTGAGTCTGGTCAAGCAGAGTTTCATTTAAACGGTCTTGACCCGGATGAATATCCACGCCTACCTGAACTTGCGAGTGATCGTCGCTTCTATTTGCCGGCTGATCTATTGAAGACGATCATCCGTCAGACGAGCTTCGCTGTTTCTTCACAGGAGACACGTCCCGTATTGACAGGGGTTAACTTCTCAGCAGAGAAGGGCTTCCTTACATGTGTCGCAACGGATAGCCACCGTCTGGCGCTTCGTCGTGCGCGATTTGAGACAGATAACGATTTGACGTTCCAAAATGTCGTCGTTCCTGGTCGCTCACTCAACGAATTGGCAAAATTACTCGACCGTGAAGAGTTGCCGATTGAAATCGTCTTAACGGACCAACAAATTTTATTCCGTATGAAAAACATCTCATTCTTCTCTCGTTTGTTAGACGGTGCCTATCCAGACACGTCACGTCTCATTCCGGAAGAATATCGTACAGCCGTTCGGATGAATGCGAAAGAGTTCTTACAGGCCATTGACCGTGCATCGCTCTTAGCACGTGCCGATCGCAACAACGTCATTAAATTTGTGGCGGAAGATACAACGGCAGTTGAAGTCTCTTCACACTCGCCGGAAGTCGGAAAAGTATCGGAACGTGTCAGCATCCTGTCTCTTGAAGGAGAAGAACTAAAAATTTCCTTCAACTCGAAATTCGTGATGGACGCGCTCCGCGCACTCGATGCATCTGAAATCGAAATCCAGTTCACGGGTTCGATGCGACCGTTCATTTTACGACCGGTTGAACAAGATAGTGTTCTTCAACTGATTTTGCCAGTCCGCACATCGTAAGCTGCGGATAGGGATGATGAGGTGTCTTGCCTTGTCATCCCTCTTTTTGCCTTATTCGACGATTTTCGATAAACTAATATGTATGGCGATTTTTTCAGATCAGCATGTGAGAAAGGAAGTGACGACATGGAAAAAGTGTCGATTACAACCGAGTATGTAACGCTCGGACAATTTTTAAAATTAGCAGATATCATCTCAAGTGGGGGACAAGCAAAGTTCTTTTTAGAGGATGTCATGATTAAAGTGAACGGTGAGCAGGACCAGCGCCGCGGTCGTAAATTAAGAGATGGAGATACAATCGAAGTCGAAGGCTTCGGGGAATATCAAATCGAGGGAAACTGACGTGCATTTAAAGTCGATCCGATTGCAAAACTATCGCAACTACGAAACCCTCGAGCTAGATTTTTCAGAACAGACGAATGTTCTGATTGGTGAGAACGCCCAAGGAAAAACGAATCTTCTCGAATCGATTTACGTACTTGCGCTCGCAAAATCGCATCGGACGACACAAGACCGTGAGTTAATCGGTTGGGAAGCCGATGCTGCGAGTATCGAAGGACGGATTCATAAACGGACGGGCGAATCGGTGCAGAGTCTCTCTTTTTCTCCTAAAGGCAAGAAAGCAAAGCTCAATCATTTGGAACAACGTCGTCTCAGTGACTATGTCGGCGCATTTAACGTCGTCTTGTTCGCCCCAGAAGACTTAGCCATCGTGAAAGGCAGTCCGCAAGGGAGACGGCGATTTTTAGATATGGAAATCGGTCAGGTCAGTCCCGTGTACTTACACGAGCTCAATCAATACTTGAAGACGTTGAAACAACGGAATGCCTTGTTGAAGCAGTTATCCACAAAAGGTGGCGACGAGACGTTACTCGAAGTATTGACGGACCAATTGATTGAACTTGCCGTAAAAATTGTGATGCGACGCTATCACTTCATCGACCAGCTCGAAAAATGGGCCAATCCCATCCATTCCGGAATCACGAGAGATCTCGAAACACTGACGATTCAATACGTTTCTGACACGTTCCAAAAAGAACGCTTCTCAAAAGAACAGATGTTTGAAACGTATCGTCAAAAGTTTGATAAAATAAGAGAGAACGAACGACGAAGAGGTGTGACCTTATTTGGTCCGCATCGTGACGATTTTGAATTGTATGTCAACAATCGAAACGTTCAAACGTTCGGTTCACAAGGTCAGCAACGAACGGCGGCCTTGTCATTGAAGCTAGCTGAGATTGAATTGATTCATGAAGAAGTAGGCGAATATCCTCTGTTGTTATTAGACGATGTGTTATCTGAGCTTGACGATCATCGCCAAACCCATCTCCTCGATACGATGGGACGGAAAGTACAAACGATTTTGACTACAACAAACATTGACGGGATTGCACATGAGACCATTCAACAAGCTAAAGTGTTTCACGTGAAACAAGGTGAGGTTGAAACGGAGTCTGTGTAATCGTGGCAAGAGGGAACACCAAATCATGTATAGTAGGTGAAAATAACCGATGAGTAATGAAAATGAAAAAGAATTGCAAGCGTACGGCGCCGACCAGATTCAAGTCCTTGAGGGCCTAGAGGCTGTCCGTAAACGTCCAGGGATGTATATCGGTTCCACAAGCTCTCGCGGTCTCCACCATTTAGTATGGGAGATTGTCGATAACTCAATCGATGAGGCGCTCGCTGGTTATTGTGACACGATCACAGTGACGGTCGAGCCAGGGAACTCGATCGTTGTTGAAGACAACGGACGTGGGATTCCGGTCGACGTTCAAAAGAAAACAGGTCGACCTGCCGTTGAAGTTATTTTCACGGTGTTGCACGCAGGTGGTAAGTTCGGCGGTGGCGGATACAAAGTATCAGGTGGTCTTCACGGTGTCGGGGCGTCAGTTGTTAACGCCTTATCGACGAAACTTGAAGTGTTCGTTCGTCGCGATGGAAACGTATATTACCAATCGTTCAAACGTGGTGTCCCACAAGGTGAACTCGAAATCGTCGGGACGACCGACACGACAGGGACGACGGTCCGCTTCTTCCCAGACGGGGACATCTTCCAAGAAACACTCGAATATGACTTTGATCTGTTAGCGACACGCTTACGTGAGCTCGCCTTCTTGAACAAAGGGTTACGAATCGTGGCTAAAGATGATCGTAGTGACGAGACGATTGAACGGAACTATCACTATGAGGGCGGAATCAAGTCTTATGTCGAGCACTTGAACCGGTCAAAAGCGTCGATTCATGAAGAGCCTGTGTACGTACACGGGACGAAAGATGGAATCGAAGTCGAGATTGCGCTTCAATACAACGAAGGTTTCGCAAGTAACATTTACTCATTTACGAACAACATTCCGACGCATGAAGGTGGGACGCACGAGACAGGATTTAAGACGGCACTCACTCGTTCAATCAACGACTATGCAAAACGGTTTGGTTTGATGAAAGAAGCCGACGGCAGCCTGTCTGGTGATGATGTCCGTGAAGGGTTGACGGCGATTGTTTCCGTCAAGCACCCGGCTCCCCAGTTTGAAGGACAGACGAAGACGAAACTCGGGAATGCCGATGCGCGTACGGCAACCGATACGTTGTTCAGCGACACGTTCGAACAGTTCCTACTCGAGAACCCGTCGGTCGGTCGCCTCATCGTCGACAAAGGCTTGATGGCGGCACGTGCGCGCCTTGCTGCGAAACGTGCACGCGAGATGACACGTCGTAAAGGGATTCTCGAAGTCAGTTCATTGCCAGGGAAATTGGCAGACTGTTCGTCAAAAGATGCATCGAAATCTGAACTATACATCGTTGAGGGTGACTCGGCGGGAGGTTCTGCGAAATCTGGACGTGATCGTCACTTCCAAGCCATCCTTCCGATTCGAGGGAAAATCATCAACGTTGAGAAAGCACGTCTTGATAAGATTTTGGCCAACCAAGAAGTCCGGACCATTATCACGGCTCTCGGAACAGGGATTGCCGATGAGTTTGACTTATCGAAAGCACGCTATCACAAACTCATCATCATGACCGATGCCGATGTCGATGGTGCGCACATTCGGACGTTGTTGTTGACGTTCTTCTATCGTTACATGCGCCCACTCGTTGAAAGTGGATATGTCTATATCGCGCAACCACCACTCTATGGTGTGAAGCACGGGAAAGAAACCATCTACGTTCAAAACGACCGGGAGTTGCAGGCGGCGATTGCACAACTTCCTGAAAATGCACGTTATAGCGTTCAACGTTACAAGGGTCTCGGAGAGATGGATCCTGAACAGTTATGGAATACGACGATGAACCCGGAAACGCGTTCGATGCTTCGTGTCGATCTTCAAGATGCGATCGAAGCGGATGAAATCTTCGAAACGCTCATGGGTGACAACGTCGAACCACGCCGTGACTTTATTCAATCTCACGCCCATTACGTGAAGAACCTCGATATTTAATAAGAAGGGTAGGCAATAACGAATGGCAGAACAAGAAAATATCAAGGATATAAATATTAGCCAGGAGATGCGAACGTCGTTCATGGACTACGCGATGAGCGTCATCGTATCACGTGCCCTTCCGGACGTGCGAGATGGATTAAAGCCGGTTCACCGTCGTATTTTATATGCGATGAACGAACTAGGTATTCGCGCGGACAAGCCACATAAGAAGTCGGCGCGTGTCGTCGGGGACGTCATCGGTAAGTACCACCCACACGGTGACTCAGCCGTTTATGAGACGATGGTCCGCATGGCTCAGGACTTCAGCTATCGCTACGAATTAGTCGACGGTCACGGGAACTTCGGTTCAGTTGATGGCGACTCGGCCGCTGCGATGCGTTACACCGAGGCACGTATGTCTAAAATTGCGATGGAACTCGTACGAGACATCGGTAAAAATACGATTGATTATCAACCGAACTTCGACGGTGAAGAAAAAGAACCGGTCGTACTCCCGGCACGTTTCCCGAACTTCCTTGTGAACGGGACGAGCGGGATTGCCGTTGGGATGGCGACGAACGTTCCGCCTCATAACTTGAACGAGGTCATCGACGGGGTATTGGCGCTTTCCCACAATCCGGACATCACGATTGCGGAATTGATGCAACATATCCCGGGTCCTGACTTCCCGACTGCGGGAGAGATTTTGGGACGTAGCGGGATTCGTCGTGCATACGAAACTGGACGCGGATCGATTACGATGCGTGCGAAAGCTGAAATCGAAGTCTTGAAAAATGGCCGTGAACGAATCCTCGTGCACGAGATTCCTTACCAGGTCAACAAAGCGCGTCTCGTTGAGAAGATTGCCGACTTGGTTCGCGACAAGAAAATCGAGGGGATCACGGACTTACGCGATGAATCAGACCGTAACGGGATGCGCATCGTGATTGAAGTTCGCCGCGACGCGAATGCGAGTGTCATCTTGAACAACTTGTACAAGCAAACACCGATGCAAACGACGTTCGGCGTCAACATGCTCGCGCTTGTAGGCGGTCGTCCAAAAACGTTGAACATCAAACAAGCGATCTATTACTACATCGAACACCAAAAAGAGGTCGTACGTCGTCGGACGCAATTCGATTTAGACAAAGCGGAAGCACGTGCCCACATTTTAGAAGGTCTTCGTGTTGCCTTGGATCACTTGGATGAAGTCATCGCCATCATCCGTAGCACACGTACAGGTGACGAGGCTCGTGAAAAGTTGATTGCTCGCTTTGGACTTTCGACTGAACAGACACAAGCCATCTTAGATATGCGTCTCCAACGCTTGACTGGTTTGGAACGCGAGAAGATTGAAGGCGAATATCGTGAAGTGAAAGCGTTAATCGAAGAACTTCGTGCGATTCTCGGAGACGAAGAATTGCTCCTCGATATCATTCGTAACGAATTGATCGAAATCAAAGAGCGATATGGTGATGCTCGTCGTACGGTGATTCGTACGGATATCGTTGAACTCGAGGACGAAGATTTGATTCCGGTTCGCGACATGATGATTACGCTCACGAGCGAAGGATATATCAAGTCGATCCCGTCGGATTCATATCGGACTCAGCGCCGTGGTGGTCGCGGGAAACAAGGTATGGGAACGAACGATGAAGACTTTGTGCTTCGTCTGCTCTCCGCGTCGACACACGATACCATCCTGTTCTTCACAAACTTCGGACGCGTCTTCCGTCTCAAAGGATACGAAATTCCTGAGATGAGCCGTACCGCGAAAGGGATGCCAATCATCAACTTGCTTCAAATCGACAAAGGTGAAAAAGTCGAAACGATGATTCCGGTCGATTTCAATAGTTACTTGGCTAACCAAACGGTAATGGAAGAGACACAGGATGAATCGGAAGAAGTGGCAGACGAGCAGTTGTCTCTCGTCTTCATCACGAAAGAAGGATTGATTAAGCGTTCGCCACTTTCGGCATACGCCCGAATCAACAAAAACGGTCTACGTGCCATCAGTTTGAATGAGACAGATGAACTCGTCACGGTTCGTTTAGCGAAGAGCGACGATGAAATGTTAATCGTTACACGACAAGGGATGTCGATTCGCTTCCCTCTCGAAGGAGAAGTTCGTTCGATGGGACGTACAGCACGAGGCGTTCGCGCGATTCGATTGAAGAAGGAGGACGATTTGGTCGTCTCGATGGAAATCGTTCGCACCACGCAAGACGTCTTGATTATCACGGAAAAAGGATACGGAAAACGTACGGCCATGGAGCAGTTCCGCACACAAGGTCGTGGTGGTTCCGGTATCATTGGAATTAAGACAGATCGTGGAACAGTCGTCGGGATGCGTGTCGTCGATGAAGACGATGACATCATGTTGATGACCGAGCTCGGTGTTGCGATTCGGATCGATTCGCAAACGATCTCTCAAATGGGTCGAAGTACTCGCGGTGTGAAAGTAATGAACATCGAAGAGGGCGATCGTTTGGCGACCATTGCAAAGTTGAAAAAAGATGAGTTAGAAGAGGAATCAGCAGTCGATTTGGAGAATGGGTTTGAGGATGAAGCACCTGAAACCGACGAATCGTCTGATGTGAATGAGTAAGACGAGAGGTCGAACGGTGTTTCCGTTCGACCTTTTCATATATTAGGAGGGATTCGCGTGCGTTTGAACTTATCTACTGTACATGTTGGGATGACGCTATTGTCACCCGTTTCTTCTTTAGAAGCCGGAATCCACTTAACCAATGAACATTTGCGTTTGCTCCGTTTCTTAAAAATCGAAGATATCGATGTCGCACCTGTTGAACAGAAGCTCTTCACGTCTAAAGAAGAACAGCGCCTCTGTAATCAGGTCCTTCAATATGAGAAACATTATAATCAGTGGGAAGAACGGATCGCACCTAACCCATATGAAGGTCTAGAATTCATTCATCAACTATTTCGTCAGGAAGTTCCGCTTACAGCGATCGTTCATTTCTTTACGCATCAGCCGTTGCGGAAAAATCATGTCATTTACCATTCCGTTTATCGGGCGCTCGTCGCCCGTGCCTTATCGAAATATCGAGGGGACGAACATCAACTCCAATTTGATTACGGGATTGCTTCTTATTTTGCAGACGCGAGCTACGCTAAAATTCGGAAATGGTCTCATATGCGTTATTTCACAAAAATGGAACGGGAGCTATTGTATCAACACCCACTCGTTTCGGCATCGATGCTCCCGAGTACGCAAACGTTACGAGGAAGAGTGTATCAATTGATCACCGAGCATCATGAGCGATTGGATGGATCCGGGTTTCCAAAACGTCTGACGGAACGCGAGTTGAATCCAGCCTCTCCTCTATTTATTGTCGCCGATCGCTTCTGTCAGTTAACAGCACCCCGAACGTTCCGAAAGCCGCTCTCTCCAGAGGAAGCATATTTCTATATGTGGCAGAACAAAGCCTATGATGGAGAAGCTTTGTCGCTTCTTGCGACATTACTTGGATTTTATGAAATCGGTCGCCCTGTTTTATTGAGCAGTGGAGTACGAGGAACGATACATGCCTATACGAATCGTGTCGAACAACCGATTGTGCTTGAAGCGACAGGGGAGAAAGAATATGATTTATCGCGATTAACCGATGTGAGCATTGTTGCATTTCAATAAGAAGAAACTAGCGATTCCTTTCAACAAAATGAAATGGAATCGTCTTTATTTATTCTTTTTTAAAAAACTTTCTTTTTATAGTTGACGGATATAATTACAGGTGCTATTATAAATGAGTCGCTAAGAGCGGCAGACGAACTTTGAAAACTGAACGATGAGGCAAAAATAAGTTTTACAATTTTTGAATGAAGCGCAAGCTTCGTCAATTTAAGAGCTATATCAAATTC